>JBKJSO010000375.1:0-4220 GCA_046595835.1 Acidimicrobiales bacterium
GCCGTTGAGGTGGTGGCGCACCTCCATGCCCACGGCGTCGTCGATGAAGCAGGTGAGGATGTTCTCGTTGAACACCTGGCTCGGGAGCTTGTCGCCGAAGTCCTGGTTCGTCCACGCCCGGTGGTGGTGGTACACGTAGTCGATCCGCTCGAGGAAGTACGGCACCCAGCCGATGCCACCCTCGGAGAGCGCCACCCGCAGGTTGGGGAACTTGCGAAACATCGGCGACCACACGAGGTCGGCCGCGCACTGGACGATGTTCATCGGCTGCAGCGTGATGAGCGTGTCGAACGGAGCGTCGAACGAGGTGATGACGGTCTCGGAGGACGACCCGATGTGGAGGCACATGACCGTGCCCGTCTCCTCGCAGGCCGCGAGAAATGGATCCCAGTGGTCGGTGTGGTAGCTCGGCATCTTCAGCTTCGAGGGGTTCTCGGAGAAGGTGACGGCGCGGCAGCCCTTGTCGGCCATGCGACGCACCTCATCGGCCATGAGCTGTGGATCCCAGATGGGCGGGACGGCCAGCGGGATCATCCGACCCGGATGCGTGCCGCACCAGTCTTCGACGTGCCAGTCGTTGTAGGCCCGCAGCAGCTCGAGGGCGATGTCCTTGTCTTCGCACGTCGAGAAGAGCTGCCCGCAGAAGCCGGCCAGGCTCGGGAAGTTGAGCGAGCCGAGCACGCCGTTGACGTTCATGTCCCGGATGCGCTCGTTGATGTCGTAGCAGCCGGGGCGCATCTGCTCGAAGGCGAGCGGGTCGAGCCCGTACTCCTCCGGCACGCGTCCGGCCACCGCGTTGAGGCCGACGTTGGGCAGGGCGTGGCCCTCGAACATCCACACCTCCCGCCCGTTCTCGAGCACCTCGATGAACGGGGCGCGTGCCTCGGCCTTGGCCGACAGGCGGCCCTCGAAGAGGTCGGGTGGCTCCACGACATGGTCGTCGACGCTCACCAGGATCAGATCTTCGACCTGCATTGGTCCCCTCCAGAGCTGGATGTGACAGCGCTGTTAGATTAGTCGACGAGTCCAACCGCGCAACCAGCGGCCAGCGGAGGTGCAGGTGCGAAGCGATCTGGCTGGTGAGGGAGCCCTTGTCGTCGACGATCGGCCCGGCGGGGTTGCCGTTCTGGCCGAGGACGACGAGTAGCGTGGCCGAGATGGACGGCACCAGCATCGTGCGGCGCCCGCCCTTCGGCACGAACCCGCTGGTGGGGGAACGGGGCAGCGACACCCAGCGACGCATCCTCGGAGCGGCCCTCGAGGTGTTCGCGGAGGTGGGCTACAACGACACTCGGGTGGAGCTCATCACCGAGCGCGCCGGGTGCTCGCGCCCCGCCTTCTACCAGTACTTCTCGAGCAAGGACGACGTCTTCTGGCAGCTGGCCGGCCAGCTCGGCAAGGAGATGGTCGAGCTCGGTCGCCAGCTCGGCGTGATCACCCCCGACGCCGCGGGTGTCGCCGCGCTGGCTACCTGGATCGAGCGCTTCACCACGCTCTACGCCGCCTACTCCCCGGTCTTCGAGGCCTTTCAAGCGGCCAGCCGCGGCCACCAGCCACTGGCGCGCGGGTCGAGCACCATCAGCTCTCGTCTTGGCACCGCCTTGGTGCGCTCGTTCGGAGCGGACGAACGCGACGCCGGCGTCGACACCCTCGCCACGGCGGTGGTCGCCGTGCTCATCCGCTGCAGCTTCTACTGGGAGAACCTGGCCAGCGGCCTACCGCGCACGCAGGCCGCCGAGGGCCTCGCCGCCATCGTGCACCGCCTGTTCGCGGGGCCGATCGAGGGCGTCAACATCCACCGCGACGGCACGGCCCGCCGCCGCCCGAAGCTCGCGCAGCAGCCCGAGGCCCCCGCGGCCGACAACGGCCGCTCGCTGCGCCCTCGCGGTGAGCGCACGCGCCAACGGCTGCTCGACGCCGGCGCCAAGGTGCTTCCCGCTCGCGGCTATCACGACGCCCGCGTCGACGACATCGTCGAGGTGGCTGGGGTCTCCCACGGCAGCTTCTACCGCTACTTCGAGAACAAGGACGACTTCTTCCGAGCCCTCGCCGAGGGCGCCAGCACCCGCATGATCGAGCTGCTCCACGAGTTCCCCGCCGACGACGACCCTGCTGCTCTGCACCGCTGGTTCGATGCCTGGTTCACCACCTACGGGAGCAACGGGGGCGTGATCAGCACGTGGCAGGAGATGCAGGGGGCGCACCCGGAGCTGGTGGACTTCTCCCAGCGCGTCGGTGCCTCCGTCGTCGCCCAGCTCGTGGAGGTGCTCGACCAGCGCGGCTTCGGCGACTCGACCGTCGACGCGCTGGCCCTGCTGGCGCTCATCGAGCGGCTCCCCTACAGCGTGTTCACGTTGCGCTTCACCAAGCAGGCCGACGCCATCGACGCCATGGTCACGATCTTCCGGCAGGGCTTCATGGGCCTTCCCGTCGCCGCCTAGTGGGCGGTAGCTAGTGGACTTCGAGTTCACCGACGACCAGCTCGCGCTGCGCGAGCACGCACGGGCCGTCCTCGCCTCGAGCTGCCCACCGTCGGTGGTGCGCGAGGTCTACGACCACGGCGCCACCCCTCCCGAGCTGTGGGCCTCCCTCGTGGCGCTCGACTGGCCTGCCATTGGCCTCAGCGAGGAGCACGGCGGCCTCGGGCTCGGGTTCCTCGAGGTCGGGATCGTGGTGGAGGAGCTGGGCCGGGTGGTGGCGCCCACACCGTTCGTCGCCACCCTCACCCAGCTCACGCCCATGCTGCGTGAGGCCGGGGCCACCTCGCTGCTGCCGAGGATCGCCGACGGCTCCTGCACGGGCTCGCTCGCGCTGGCCGAGGACGGTCGCTGGCAGGTCGGCGCGGTCGCCACCGAGGCCCGACCCGAGGGAAGCCGCTGGGTGCTCGACGGCGTGAAGTCCCACGTGCTCGACGCGGCCTCGTCGCAGGAGCTGGCCGTGGTCGCTCGGCTCGGCGGCACGGAGGGCGACGACGGCCTCGGCGTCTTCCTCGTGTCGGGCGAAGCGGTGGTCGTTGAACCCTGCGCCGTGATCGACCCCACCGTCCCGCTCGGGTCGGTGGTGCTCACGGGCGTGGAGGTCGACGCCGACCGCGTGCTCCTCGAGCCGGGGGACCCGAAGGCTCCCCTGGCGATCGGGCGAGCGCTGCACGAAGCCACCACCGCGATGGCGCTCTCCACCACCGCCACCTGCCGAGCCATCTTCGAGACCACGCTCCAGTACACCAAGGACAGAGAGCAGTTCGGCAAGCCCATCGGCTCGTTCCAAGCCCTCAAGCACCGGCTGGCCGACATGTTCCTCGCTGTCGAGCGGGCCAGCTCCCTCGCCTACTTCGCGGCGCTCACGATCGCCGAGGATGACGACCGACGAGCGGTGGCGGCGTCGATGGCCAAGGCCGCGGCGGGCGACTGCCAGCGCCTGCTGGTCGGCGACGGCCTCCAGCTCCACGGCGGTGTGGGCTTCACGTGGGAGCACGACCTGCACTTCCTGCTCAAGCGAGCCAAGAGCGGCGAGCTCCTCTTCGGCACGGCCGCCACCCACCGCGCTGAGCTGGGCCGACTCCTGGGGCTGGCGGCATGAGGCTGCGCTTCGACGAATCGGTGGAGGCCTTCCGAGCCGAGCTGCTCGAGTGGCTGGGGGTCAACCGGCCCACGCCCGAGGAGATGGCGGCCGACCCGTCGCTGTCCACCGGCCACGCCCCCGAGTGGGCCCGCCGCTGGACCCGCACGATGTTCGACGCCGGGTGGCTCGTGCCCGGCTGGCCGCCCGAGCTGGGGGGCCGCAACGCGGGGCCCATCGAGACGCTCGTCTACATCGAGGAGCTGGCCACGGCGCGCGTCCCGCGCACCACCAACGTGCAGGGCCTCGGCATCGTGGCCCCGTCGATCCTCGACTACGGCAGCGAGGCCCAGATCCGCGACTACGCGATGCCGATCCTGCGCGGCGAGGTCACCGCGTGCCTCGGCATGAGCGAGCCGGGCGCCGGCAGCGACCTTGCGTCGCTCAGCACCCGTGCCGTGCGCGACGGCGACCGCTTCGTCATCAACGGCCAGAAGGTGTGGACCTCCGGCGCCAACTACGCCAACTTCTGCTTCCTCTTCTGCCGCACCGACACCACCGTGCCCAAGCACAAGGGCATCAGCATCGTGCTGGTCGACATGGACACGCCGGGCATCACCGTGCGGCCGCTGCCCGAGATCATCCGGCCCGAGCACCCCGAC
>JBKJSO010000051.1:0-2856 GCA_046595835.1 Acidimicrobiales bacterium
ACTGGAGCGACTCGGCCGTCTCGAAGATCGACGGCAACCCGGGCGCCTACGTCTCGTTGAACAACGCCAAGCGCTACGAGATCGGCCAGTGGACGAAGGACATGACGATCCTGGCCAAGCCCAACTGAGATGACCGACACCGTCATCGCCCCCATCCCAGCGGCGGAGAGCGTTGACGGCGACCGGCCCAAGCGCCCTCGCCGCCTCCGCCACCTTCCCACGCCGAGCACCCTGCTCGAGCCCGTGCGCCGAGCGTTCGCCATCCCGTACCTCGGCCCGGTCCTCAAGATCGTGACCGGCTACATCCTGCTCGTCGAGGTGGCCATCCAGATCGCCTTCGGCCGCATCGACGTGCCGTTTGTGAGCATCCCGCTGATCGAGCGTGGCCTCGGTAGCTACTCCGTGCCCCGCGAGGTCTTCCTGGGGGGCGCTGTGATCGGCAGCCTCTACGCCCTCACCGGCATGGGCTTGATCCTGGTGTACCGCGCCAACCGCATCATCAACTTCGCCCAGGCCCAGCTGGGGGCCGTGCCGGCGGTGGCCGGGTTGCTCCTCATCGCCCTGAAGGGTTGGAACTACTACCTGGTGCTGCCGGTGGTGATCGGAGGTGCCATCGCCCTCGGCGCGCTGGTGGAGGTAGGGCCGATCCGGCGGTTGAGCAAGGCGCCACGCCTCATCCTCACGGTGGCCACCATCGGCGTTTCCTTCGTGCTGCTGGCGGGGGAGTTCATCGTGAAGCTCGCCCTGTCCGACGACCTACTCGACACGGCCCGCACCGAGTTCCCCACCCCCTTCTCTGGGTTCTCCTTCACCGTGGGGATCACCCGCTTCAACGGCAACCACATCGTCACGGTGCTGGTCGTGGCGGTGGTTGTCGGGGCGCTCGGTGCCTTCTTCAAGCTCACCGACATGGGGATCGCGGTCCGTGCCGCAGCCGAGAACGGTGACCGGGCCTCGCTCGTCGGCATCCCTGTGAAGCGGGTATCCACCGTGGTGTGGGTCATCGCTGCGGTGATGTCGGCCATCGGCGTGTTCCTGCGGGCGCCGCTCGTCGGCATCCCGCTCACCGGCTTCACCGGCCCGGCCGTCCTGCTGCTCGGTCTGGCCACCGCGGTGATCGCCCGCATGGACAGCCTTCCCACGGCGCTCTTCGCCGGCATGTTCATCGGCTGTGTCGACCGAGCCGCCGTGTTCGCCACCCGTGCTCCGTCGATCGCCTACGCCTCGATGACCGTCGTGATCCTCGTCGCCCTCCTCGTGCAGAAGGGCATCGGGTCGCGTGCCTTCGATGGCGACACCTCCACCTGGCAGGCCGTGAAGGAGGTGCGCCCGATCCCGCTCGAGCTGCGCAACCTTCCCGAGGTGGTGCGGGCCAGGACGGCCGTGTTCGCGGTGGCGGGCGCGCTGATCGTCGGAGCGCCGTTCTTGCTCGGCGATCTGCAGACGGGCGCCGCCACGAAGATGGTCTGCTACGCGATGGTCGGCGTGTCGCTCGTGATCCTCACCGGGTGGGCCGGGCAGATCTCACTGGGCCAATGGGCACTCTCCGGGATCGGCTCGATGGTCGCCGGCGGCTTGGCCGCCAACCACCACTGGGACTTCTTCGCCACGATCATCGTCGCCGGCCTCGCCGGGGCAGCGGTGGCGATCCTGGTAGGGCTGCCCGCGCTGCGCATCCAGGGCATGTTCCTGGCGGTGACCACGTTGGCGTTCGCCTTCACCGTTGAGAACTTCTTCTTGTCGAAGCGCTACTTCGGCGCGCTGCTCCCGAAGGACAACACCTTTGTGGAGCGGCCAATCCTCTACAAGTCCTTCGACGTTGACACCGACTCGAAGATCGGCTTCTTCACGCTGAAGGCCGACGCGAAGTACTACTACGTGACCCTGGTCTTCCTAATCCTCGCCATGGCGCTGGCGCGGTCGTTGCGCAAGAACCGTTCGGGCCGGGTGCTGATCGGCGTGCGCGACAACAGCAAGGTGATGCAGGCCTTCGGGGTGAACCTGGCCCGCACCCGCCTCGCCGCCTTCGCCATCTCGGGGTTCATTGCTGCGATGGCTGGGGCGCTCTTCGCCTACCAGCAACGCAGCGTCGATGCGCCTTCGTACTCGCCACAGACCTCCATCCTCATCTTCACGATGACGATCATCGGCGGTGTTGGGTCGTTGGCCGGCGCGGTCATCGGTGCCGTCTATGTGGTGGGGATCCCCCTCCTGCCCGGGCTGCGAGACGTCGACAACATCGAGCTGCTCTCGAGTGGTCTCGGCCTCCTCGTGCTGCTCCTGTTCCTCCCCGGTGGCTTGTCTGAGGGCTTCTACCGACTCCGCGACAACTTCCTCCGCAAGGTGGCGGCCGCCCACGACATCCACGTGCCGAGCCTGATCGCCGACTCGCTCGTCACCGACGACCCGGGTCGGGAGATCGCCGTCGGTGCGGACCTCAAGGCGGAACATCGCGAGCCCGAGGACCGAGCTGCACTGCTGGCCAAGGTGGCCGCCCTCGAGGGGCGGCTCGCCGCGCTCGAGCCACCCGCCATCACTGCGAACGGGCACGGAGGCGACCGATGAGCGACACGACGCGTGATCGACGCCTGATGGCTATCACAGGCGGGGCCAGCGCCCTGCCCTTGGTCATCCTGTTCGTCCTGAACATGGTGGACGAGCTCGACCAGGTGACCTTCGGCGTTGTGGCGCCGAACATCCGCGACACCTTCCACGTGAGCGAGCAAGCGATCACTTCCATCGCCGGCATCACGGGTGCGCTCGTGATCATGCTCGCCGTACCGATCGGCGTGCTCGCCGACCGCTACAACCGGGTGAAGATGGCCGGAGTGGCGGCGCTGGCTTGGGCCACGATGG
>JBKJSO010000108.1:0-22504 GCA_046595835.1 Acidimicrobiales bacterium
GCGGTTCCACCTCGAGTCCGGCGCCCGTCGCCAGGGTGCCCTCGATCTCCGATGTCGGGATCTCGATCAGCGACGAGCGACGGTGTGGTTGCGGGAGAAGGGCGACACCGGACGCGACCAACCGGCGTCTCCCACGCGTCGGATGCCTCACGGCCGGGCACGCACGGACGGCGACAGGCACGTCGCCGGGCGGGAAATCTCCGTAGGGGTGCGACGGAACGGCGAGCTGTGGCGTCTAGGAAGGCGTGGACGGGCGCGGCGTAGACGCGGTTGGCAGAATCACCGCCGGGATGGACAACGACTTCACGCGGCTCTACCGGGACAGCTACCCCGGCGCCGTGCGACTCGCGTGGATGCTCACGCACGACCATGACGCCGCGGAGGATGTCGTGCAGGACGCCTTCACGCGCCTGCACCCTCGCCTCGCGACGATCGAGCACCCGACCGCCTACTTGCGGGCCGCCATCGTGAACGGGTGCCGCGACCGAGCCCGGTCAGCCGGCCGCGCCGAGGCCCGATGGGGGCGAATCAGGTTGGTGGCCGAGGTGTCGTCGACGGACCGGCCGTCCGAGCTGCTGGACGCGGGGGCCCGACTGCCCTACAAGCAGCGGGCGGTGCTGGTGCTGCGCTACTGGGCCGACCTGCCGGAGGCAGAGATCGCCGAGATCGTGGACGTCAGGCCGGGGACCGTCAGGACCATCACAGCGCGAGCGCTGAGCCGTCTGGGGAAGGAGTTCCACGATGCACACTGAGCTTGAGCGCATCCTTCGAGGTTCGTTCAACGATGATGCAGCGCGCGCCCGCCTGGTCAACCCGGACCGGCGCCCCGACCCGGACGCGCTACCGCGCTCCGCCGCCCGGACCCCGGCCCGCTCACCGTGGCGGGCCGTCGCCGTCGCTGCCATGGTCACCCTGATCGTCGCCACGGGTGTGGCGGTGACCCGGAACCGTGACCGAGGGACGGGGGTCACCACTTCAACTGGCCCGACGGAGCTGTTCCCGGACCTCCCGCCCGACTCCACGATGCCGCTTCCACCCGGGCCGACAGGGGCTGACGGTGGCATCTGGACGGGCACGGAGCTGATCACGTTCGGCGAGCCGGCCGCGCCAGACGAGTCTCCGCCTCCTGAGGGTGCCGCGTTCAACCCCGAGACGGGCACGTGGCGGATGATCGCTCCGGCTCCCATCGCTAGCGGCTCCCCGGTTGCTTGGACGGGCAGCGAGGTGATCGTGTGGGGCGGCCGCACGGGCGAAGAGGCCGCGTACGACCCCGAAGCCGACACGTGGCGGCGCCTTCCGGACGCCCCGATCCCGACCAGGGACGCCGTAGGGGTGTGGACGGGCACCGAGGTCGTCGCCCTCGGCGGGCTCGACGGTCCGGTGAGGGCTGCCGCCTACGACCCCACGTCGGACGAGTGGCGCGCCCTAGCTGGTGCGAACGGCTATCTCGCGTCACACGCGGTCTGGACCGGCACGACCGTGCTCACGATCTTGGACGTCAATGGCCCGGACGTCAGCGGCCACCGCGACGGCACTGGCCTCCGCCTCGCGCGCTACGACCTGAACACCGACACGTGGCACATCGATGCCGACGCCCACTACGTCAGCCTCGTCGGGGTCCCCGACACCGATGGAGTGACCGGGACGGTCCTCGCCCTGCCGGTCGAGCCCGGCGAACCGGTGGAGTTGCTCGATGCCGCGGGCAGCCCCGTCGGAAGCCTGCCGGCCCATCCCCTCGACCTCGGCGAATCCACCACCACCGCAAGCGGGATCTGGGTCGGCGAGGAGGCGGTGTTCTGGATCGACGCTGCGGACGACTGGCTCTTCCCCAGCCCCGAGGCGTGGGCGCTGGCCCCCGCGACCGGGACGTGGCGTCCGCTCCCCGGTGACGTGGCGTCCGTGGTCAACGACGGGGCGCAGCCAGTGGCGGTGGGCGACGTGCTGCTCCTCCCGAACGGGGACGGTGGGATCGTCTACCGAACGCCGACGTGACGGGGTCGCCACCACCACCGATGCCCGACCCAGCCCAGCCACAGGCCACCACTCCAGGAGGACAGATGAGAAAGAAGTTCGCAGCCTCGGGCAGTTGGAAGTCGCGAGGCTCCGGCCGCGTCGGAACGGCCTTGGCGGAGGAACTCCAGGTTCGGGTAGCGGGGAGAGCGGCATCCGGCGTGCCTGCCATCAGACTCCGACCTTCGGTTGGGAGCGCTGTTCCACGATCGAGCCTGGACCGAAGGCTTCGGCTTGCCAGTGGGCGAGGAGTTCCTCGTGATCGCGCTGGTCGGGATGGAATCCTTCCCGGTCCCACTCTCGAATCGCGTCCATGAATCCCTGCTGGCCGATCGTGGAGTTGGCCCGGATCCACTGCAGGCTCCGCCACAGGTTGAGTGGGTTCCACGCCGCCGGATCGGCGGCCAGCGATACGACCATGCCGGCACCGAGCAGCGGCGCGATGAGCCGGATGAGGAGCTTCATGGCCGCGACCCGCTGCTCTTCGGTGGTGCCCAGCGACTGCATGATGTCGAAGGCGACGGACCTGTGCTCGATCTCCTCGATGAAGTGCCAGGTGATGAAGGCCTGGACCTCTTCGTCCATCGTTTCGGCGTCGGGCACGGCAAGACGTTGCTCGAGCGCTTGCTCGGACAGGACGGCGGTCCAGTGCTCGATGGCGGCGGTGAGCGCCAACTGCGTCGGTCGCGCGAGACGCCGGGCGACGGCGGCGAAGGGCATGCCGATCCAGTCGATCACCCGGGTCGGGTACCCCATGCGCCGTAGCACCTCGTTGAGCCGTTCGTGCTCCCGCTGGTGCATTGTCTCCTGGCCGACGAAGGCGTTGGCCTGCTTCTTCAGGGCCGGGTCGTCGATGTCGTTGCGATATCGCTTGACCGCGTCGACGACGAACCGCTCGCCCTCGGGGATGAGTGTGGATAGGACGGCGACGAGGTGGCTCGACAGCAGGTCGCCACGCACGAAGTGCCGCTGGCTGAGCCGTTCGCCGTACTCGAAGTGCGGTCGACGTGTCGTCAGCGTGCGGGTCCCGACCGTGCTTGCCGAGTGGACGCCCGCTGAGCGTCGAAGCCGCCGAGGTCGACCAGGTAGCCGGCACAGCTGCGGGTCGCCAGGGCGACGATCTCACTGGCGCGTGTCCGAAATTCCTCCGGGCGCACCGTTTCGCCCTGACCGACGAGGCCATCGATCGCCGGTCGATCGCGGAAGAACTCCACGCAGTACACGAACGTCTCGGTCAGCATCTCGACCACGTCGTCGTTCCACTCAACGCTCGCCGCGAGACCGTCGATGAAGCGGCGCAGCTCTCGGTGCACGAGCGCGGTAATCACGGCGCCCTTGTTCGAGAAGTGCCGGTAGAGCCACTCCCTCGAGATCTCCGCCTCAGCAGCGATCGAGGACATCGTGGTCGCCTGGATGCCGACGTCTACGAAGCGACGCGTCTACGAAGCGACGCGTCGCCGCGTCGAGGACGAGATCGGCGGTCGAACGAGGCGCGTCGCCCTCAGCACGGTCATCGGGCAGGAGCGCGGCGTGCAGCCGTGCCGCGAGGTTGGTCCCCTGACTCGTCAAACCGCTCCCCCCTCCGCTGACCTGACATTCTCGCGCGATGTGCATGCGCCCATTGCGCCACGAACAGTCGATCGGGTCGCTACTTCATGCCCCCGCCGAAGGGATCGCTGTACGGGCTGGCAGTGGTGGGAGCGGGACTGGCGTACGCGTTCAACCCTCGAGATGGCGGCCCCGCTTCCGCCAGCGATTCGGATGAAGACGGCGGGAGCACGTCCGCCTACCAACTCTGGGATTAGCTGGTCTCCAGGATCGGACGTAGGACGTCGAGAAACGCGTCCGGCTGTTCGAGGTGGGGGGCGTGGGCGGCGTATTCGACGAGATGCAGCGGCCATCGGTGCAACGCTGACATCCTCATCGCCCGCCCCGACGACTCCGGGTCGTATCAGATCACCGATACGCCCGACGACAAGATCAACCTCGACTGGAGCCAGAGCTCATGAGCAGCGCAACGAGAGCAGCCGGGATCCCCAAGAACCACGAAAAGCTGCGCGGTCCTCGGATGGTCCTGCTCGCTGCGGCGGTCCTGGGCGTCGGACCGCTCATCGGGTGCGGTTCGGGCGACACGAGCGCCGAGTCTGCGACGACGGTCTCGTCCACGGCGGCGACCTCGACGTCGGCGCTGGTCGGAACCTGGACCCGCACGACGACCTGCGACGAGTTTGTCGAGCGGCAGACCCGGGCCGGTTTCACTGACGACCTGGCTGAGAACGTCGTAGGCAACGGGTGGCTACCTGAGGTCTCGGCACCCGAGGCGATCGCCGATCCCACGCGGCTGTGCGCCGGGGCCGTGGCCCGGGAGCACTCGCACTTCTTCACCGACAACGGGGAGTTCGGTTCCCTCGACTGGAACGGCGATCAGGTCGATGACGGCACCTACGAGCTCGTCGACAACGACACCTTCACCATCCCGTACGTCTTCGACGACGAGTCGATCGAGATGGTGTTCGACTTCCGGATCGACGGCGACTCGATCACCTTCGACCCGCAGCTCCCCGATGACTGCAAGAGTGCTCACTGCCGCGAGGCGGCGTCGTGGGCGGTCGCGGTCGCCTACGACGGCCTGAGCTGGGAGCGGTCCTGAGAGGCCCCGCAGCCCCGATGCCGCCGCAGCCGCTGCGCCGGGATCCCCCCCAGACGCCGACGGAGGACCTCCGTGCTCCGCCGTGAGAGCCGAGCCCTCCGGCGGGTTTGATGGGCTGGTAGTCGCGGGTGGGGTCGAGGGTGACCGACAAGGCGGACTCGACGATCCGCTCAGGACGGGGGCGTCAGGGCAACCAGTGGGCATGCGCGTACGGGTTGGAGTTCTCCGCGAGGAGCTCAGCGACACGTTCGGCGCGCACGAGGCGACTGCACTCAACACACTACGCACGGTCCGGTAGCTCAGTCGGCGAAGACGTCTCGGCTGTGCTGTACGAAGAAGGTGTGGTCGTGCCCCTTGTTCGGATCTTCCTTGTTGTAAGTCGTCTTCGTCACGCCATCCGGAACGGCCTCTTCGGTGTAGATCGCCCCGACCGGGCACACGTCGGGTTGGTAGCAGGCCGTGCATGATGTGCACTCGTCCATGTTCACGTAGAGCGTGGTGTCGCCGAAGATGACGATGGCGTCGGGGTTGGGCTGATGCGTGTTCTCGATCTGCCCGTTGCCCGCCTCCTCCTCGGAGAAGAGGATGTTCTTGGCTGGGTCGAACTCGTAGATGCACTGCACTGGGCACACGTCTACGCATGCCCGGTCCTTGGTGTCGATGCACGCTTCGGTGATGACTGCGATTCCGGACATGGTCGCCTCCGTCTCTGTACCAGTGTCCCTCAACTCGGCCTACGGGTGGGATGCATGCGTCGGCGACACCGGCTCGGTGGGGGGGAGGGCGCGGTTTTCGGTCGGCTTCTAGCACAGGCCGCCGCCCTGCGCGCCAGCAGCCCCGTCGTCGGCGGTGTAACGCTCGGTCGAACGATCGGGACCGTGTCATCGTGGGTGCCGTCGTGGGTTCCGTCGTAGCGTCCGAACGCGTGGTGGATGACGACGAGCTCGTGCGCCGCCTTCGAGCGGGCGAGGAGGATGCCTTCGTCGCGCTCGTCCGCGAGTATCAGGCCAGGCTGCTCCGGCTCGCTGAATCGGTGGTCGGCAGCCGTTCGGTGGCGGAGGAGGTCGTACAAGACACCTGGCTCGCTGTCGTACGCGGCGTGGACCGCTTCGAGGGACGCTCGACGTTCAGGACGTGGCTGTTCCACATCCTCGTCAATCGGGCGCGGACCACCGCGAGCCGGGAGCAGCGCACGACCTCGATCGCCGACGATGCCTTACAGGACCGCTTCGAGGCGTCCGGGGCGTGGGCGTCGCCACCGGTGCCGTGGTCTGATCAGGTCGATGACCGCCTCCTGGCGCACCGTCTCGCAACGTGTGTGCACGAGTTCCTTCCCGACCTGCCCGACGCCCAGCGCCAAGTCGTCGTCCTGCGCGACGTCGAGGGACTGGCCGCAGCCGAGGTTGCCCAGATCCTTGGCGTCTCTGACGGCAACCAGCGGGTGTTGCTGCACCGGGCCCGCACCCGGATCCGCCAACACCTCGAGATGGAGGTGGGACGGTCATGAGGATCCCGTTCCGCCGCAGCCGGGCGATCGTGTGCCGTCAGGCCGTCGAGCTGATGGCCGGCTACCTCGACGATGCCTTGTCGCCGCTGGACCGGGGCCGTCTTGAGGCCCATTTGGTCGACTGCCCGCACTGCAGCGAGCACCTCGCGCAGCTGCGCATCACGATCGACATCCTCGGTTGCGTCGAGCCCGGCGACCTCTCCGAGGACGCGCTGGACGACCTCGTCGGGCTGTACCGTCGCTGGCGATCGGACTGAGTCTGCCGCGTCCGGATTGTCTGTAACGGACTCGGTGTCGGCGGGACTGTTCACACGAAGCCCACCCCAACGGGAGACCTCGCATGGCGTTCATCCGGATCATCGAATCGCGCGCCAAGCACTTCCTGCCCGAGACCGCCGCCTTCGCCGAGAAGCAGATGTCGCTCCTCGACGGACCCCCAACCTTCTACGACCTCGACGTCGTGGACGAACGATCCTGAGGAGGATCCCATGTCGAACCTGACCGTCAAGACCTTCGATGCCCCCGACGAGACCCGCAGCCCGGACAAGACCACCGTCGAGGTGCTGGACCTCGGCCCCGCCAAGGCGTACATCATCGAGCCTGGCCACGACGCCTGGGTCGTCGGTGACGAGCCGATGGTCGGCTACGAGTTCGAGAGCACGACCGCGGCCACCTACGCGAAGTCGTGACCGTTCTGGGACCGAAGCAGGAGGCGCTCTGCGAGCAGTCGCAGTGGGACTTCAGCGATCTCCGGGCGCTGTTCATCAACTGCACCCTCAAGCGCTCGCCGGAGATCTCGAACACCCAGGGCCTGGCCGACATCTCGATGGAGATCATGCGGCGCCAGGGCGTGACGGTGGACTGCATTCGCGCCATCGACCACCAGATCGCCACCGGCGTGTGGCCTGACATGACCGAACACGGGTGGGACCGCGACGACTGGCCCCCGATCTTCGATCAGGTGATGGCCTCGGACATCCTCGTGCTGGTCATGCCCATCTGGCTCGGCGAGAAGTCGTCGGTCTGCACGCAGGTCATCGAGCGGCTCTACGGCGGCTCGCACCTGCTCAACGACGCGGGCCAGTACGCCTACTACGGGCGGGTCGGTGGCTGTCTCGTCACCGGGAACGAGGACGGCGTGAAGCACTGCGCCATGAACGTCCTGTACTCACTGCAGCATCTCGGTTACGTCATCCCGCCGCAGGCTGACGCGGGGTGGATCGGGGAGGCCGGTCCGGGCCCGAGCTACCTCGACCCCGGCTCGGGTGGGCCGGAGAACGACTTCACCAACCGCAACACCACGTTCATGACCTGGAACCTGCTCCACCTCGCCCGCATGCTCAAGGACGCTGGCGGCCTCCCGGCGCACGGCACCCAGCGCCCCGAATGGGACGCCGGCTGCCGCTTCGACTTCCCCAACCCCGAACACCGCTGAGCGGACGCCATCGGTCCATGAGCGACACCACCTGGGTGCAGGTCCCGTTGCCGGCCATCGACGAGGGCCGCGTCACCACCGTGGTGGCGGGCGGCCGGGCCGTGTGCCTCGTGCACCACGACGGCGGCGAGTGGACCGCGCTCGACAACCGCTGCCCGCACCAGGGTGGCCCGCTCGGCGACGGCCAGCTCGAGGACGGCTACCTCATCTGCCCGTGGCACGCCTACCAGTACGACCCGACCACCGGCACGCCCCCGCCTGGGTTCCGAGATGCGGCCCTGCCCTATCCGGTGCGGCGGCCGTCCGACGGCAGCGACACCCTTGAGATCGAGGTGCCGCTGGTCGCCGAACGGATCAGCCTCATGGACCAGATGGTCGACACCCTCACCGACTGGGGCCTCGAAGCCTGCTTCGGGATGGTCGGCCACTCCAACCTCGGGATGGCCGACGCCCTTCGCAAAGCCACCGAGGACGGCCGCCTCACCTACATCGGCATCCGCCATGAGGGCGCCGCCGCGTTCGCCGCCTCGGGCTACGCCAAGCTCACCGGCAAGCCGGCTGCCTGCTTCACCATCGCCGGTCCCGGCGCCACCAACCTCATGACCGGGCTGTGGGACGCCAAGGTCGATCGGGTGCCGATCCTCGCCCTCACCGGCCAGGTGCAGACCCAGGTCATCGGCCCCGGCACATTCCAGGAGCTTCCCCTCGACCACGCCTTCCGACCGGTGGCCGAATACACCCAGACGGTCCTGTCACCGGTCAACGCCACCGAGCTGGCGGCCCTCGCGATGAAGCACGCCATCGTGCAGCGCGACGTCGCCCACCTCGTGCTGCCCGATGAGGTGCAAGAGCTCCCCGGCGTCGAAGATCCCGCGCCTCGCCCGCTCGCCGGCCGCCTCGCGGCAACCACCATCGCCCCGCCCGAGGCCGAGCTGCAGCGCGCCATCGAGCTGCTGCGCGCCGCATCCAAACCAGCCATCGTCATCGGCAACGGCGCCCGCCCGCACCGCGACGCGGTGCGCGCCTTCGCCGAGCACCTCGACGCGCCAGTCATCTCGACCTTCAAGGCCAAGGGCACCATGCCCGACGATCACCCCCTCGGCTGCGGGGTACTGGGCCGTTCCGGCATCCCGGTGGCCAGCCAGACCGTGGCCGAGGCCGACTGCCTCCTCGTGCTCGGTGCCTCGTTCTCCAATCACACCTCCATCCCGACGTGGGTACCCACCATCCAGGTCGATCTCGACCGCATGATCCTCGGCAAGTTCCACCCCGTCGAGGTGCCCCTGTGGGGAGACATCGCCCGCACCCTCGACCTGCTGACCGCTGCGTTGCCGCGTCGGACCAACGCCGCCCAGCGGGAGGTGGTCGCCCGGCGTTGGGAGCGCTGGCGCGCCGAGAAGGTCCGCCGCCGGGACCTCACCGACGGCGAGGGCCGCCTGCATCCCGCCCTCGTGTTCGAAGCGCTCGGCGAGGTGGTTCCCGACGATGCCGTGATCGCCGTCGACGTCGGGAACAACACCTACTCCTTCGGGCACTTCTTCGAATGCCGCGGCCGCCAGGACATCCTCATGTCCGGCTACCTCGGCTCGATCGGCTTCGCCCTGCCCGCCGCCATCGGCGCCTCGGTGGCCGTGCGGCGCGGCGGTGCCCACGCCGGGCGCAAGGTGGTGTCAGTGAGCGGTGACGGCGGCCTCGGGCAGTACCTCGCAGAGATCACCACGGCGGTGAAGTACCAGCTGCCCCTCACACACGTCGTGCTCGACAACGGCGAGCTGGCCAAGATCAGCCGCGAACAGCTCGGAGCCCTCCGCCCCGTCTGGGAGACGAACCTGGTCAATCCCGACCTCGCCGCCTACGCCGAGCTGTGCGGTGCTCGCGGCTTCACCGTCACCACCGCCGACGAGCTCCGCCCCGCCCTCGAGGCCGCCTTCGCGGTCACCGACGGCCCGTCCCTCGTCGCCATCCACACCAGCAACCGAGACGTTTGATCACGGTGCTGGCACCCGCGACCTCAGCTGGCCTGCATGCTTGCCGCGATCGCCGCTTCGGTGGCGGCGAGCTGGTCGGCCGGGCTGAACATGATGAACTCGGCGTCGGCGTCGGCCGCCGGGGTGTGGCCGGGGGGCATGTAGAACGCGTCGCCGGTCTCGAAGACCTCCACGCGGTCGCCGTAGGTGACCGTCATGCGTCCCTTGAGCATGTAGCCCCAGTGCGGGCACGAGCAGTGCCCACCGGGCAGGGACGCGAGCATCGGCGCGAGGTCGTGCGTCTCGTTGATGGTCACGAAGTTGATCGTGTAGCCGTCCACGGTGCTGCTGCGGTCAACCGCTACACCGAAGTCCTTCACGTCGTCTGCTGTCGCACTCGATACCTTTGCCATCGTCATGCTCCTTGCTCGTGGGGTGATGCAAGCAACGTACGAATGACCAGCTCGCAGGTCATGGGGTGAACACCTCAACTTCGAACTCGACCCGGGGCACTGCGCCGAGGCCTGCCCTAGCCTTCGCCGATGGGTGACACCGACCCCGCGGCGCCCGTTCGGATGGCCGAGCTGCTGGCGGCGCTGTCGCTGGGCATCGACCTCGGGTTCGGGCAACCGATGGAGCACGTGCTGCGCCAGTGCCGGATCGCGCTGCGGATCTGCGAGCTCGCTGGGCTCGACGAGGCCGATCGCGCGGCCGTCTACTACACGGCCTTGCTCATCAACGTGGGCTGTCACTCGGACGCTCACGAGCAGGCCCACTGGTTTGGTGACGACATCGCGATGAAGGCCACCAAGTACCAGTACGAGCCCTTCAGCGCCGCAGACATCGCCGCCATGCTCCGGATGCTTGGCAGCGGCGGCACGCCGCTGCACCGGGTGCGCGTGGCCTTCGACTTCGCGTGGTCGGGCCGCAAGGGGGTGGACGGGATGATCGCCGGCCACGCGCGGATGGCTCGGGCCCTTGGCGAGCAGCTCGGTCTACCTGCGGCCGTCCTCGACTCGCTGGCCGGCTCGTACGAGCGCTGGGACGGCAAGGGGTTCCCCGGTGATCTCGCCGGCATCGACATCCCGGTGGCGTCACGGATCGCTCAGCTCGCTGAGTTCCTCGAGGCGGCCCACCGCACCGGCGGGATCGATGCCGCCGTCGAGGTGGCGGAGAGGCGGTGCGGCAAGCAGTTCGACCCGACGCTCGTCGAGTTGTTCACCGCCGACGTCGAGAAGGTGTTCCACGGCATCGACGAGCTCGGATCGTGGGATGCCGTCCTCGACAGCGAACCGGCCCTCACCGTCCGGCTCTCGCCGGACGAGTGCGACGCCGCGCTGGCGGCCATCGCCCGGTTCGTCGACCTCAAATCCCCATACATGCTCGGCCACTCCCAAGCTCTGGCTGTGCTCGCGTCCCGAGCTGGTGAGCAGCTGGGACTCCCGGCTGACGATGTTCGAGCCCTCTACCGAGCCGGGCTCGTCACCGGATTCGGCCGCCTGGGCGTGTCGAACGGAATCTGGGACAAGCCGGCGCCCCTCAGCGCCGGCGAGTGGGAACGTGTCCGACTCCACCCCCACCTCACCGAACGGATGCTCCACCAATCCGAAGCCCTCGCCCCCCTCGGGCGGGTCGCCGCCCAACACCGCGAGCGCCTCGACGGTTCCGGCTACCCGCACGGCCTCACCGGTCCCGCGATCACACGGCCCGGACGGATCCTCGGCGCCGCCGACGCCTACCAGGCCATGCGCGAGCCGAGACCCCATCGAGATGCCCTGACGGCCGACGACGCCGCGACCCAGCTGCAGGCTGAGGTGCGTGCGGGCCGCATGGACGGCGCGGCTGTCGACGCGGTGCTGCAGGTCGCTGGGCATCGCCTCGGACGGCGTCGCGAGGGCCCCGCCGGCCTGACCGCTCGTGAGGTCGAGGTGCTTCGGCTCCTCGTCCGCGGACTGTCGAACAAGCAGATCGCCCAGCTGCTCGTCATCGCCCCCAAGACGGCGGGCAACCACATCGAGCACGTCTACACCAAGATCGCCGCCAGCAACCGGGCCGAGGCGAGCCTGTTCGCCATGCAGCACGGCCTCCTGCCGGAGGAGGACAGTGCGCCCTGACATCTGGCCGCACGAATGAGGGGGATGCCTCATGACGTGCTCGGTGGCGTCGGTCAGGCTACGGGGCATGGACTTCTCCCTCGACGCCACGACCACGATTGACGCTCCTCGCGACCTCGTCTTCCGAACGATCACCAACATCGACCGGCTCCCGGACTGGAATGCCGAGATCGCCAAGGTCATCGAGATCGGCCCCGACCTCACGACCGGGGCCCAGTGGGTCGTGGAGATTCGGGCAATGCACACGCACTGGACCAGCCGCTCCACCGTCCTCGAGATCGACGCGGACCAGGGTCGGTTTGCCTACCGATCACAGAGCGACGACGGGAACCCGTCGTATGCCGACTGGCGATGGGTGCTCTCCGAGGTCGATGGCCGGTGTCGAGTGAACGTCTCGGTTTCGACGCACCCCCGGACGCTGTTCCGCAAGGCCATCGCGTCTCGGATCCGTCCCGCCGGGCTCCGCCGGGCGATGGAGCAGTCGCTCATGGAGCTGGGCAATCAATTCACCGACGGCGGAGCGACTGGCGCCGAGAGAGCGTGAGCTGCAGGCGCGATCACTCGTCCACATGAGCAGCGGAGCTTCGCGCCACCCAGCCCTCGCACGGTGCTGGTTGCTCCAAGGCCGCTTCGGGAACCTCGCTCACGGCCGAGACACTTGCAGAGTGCCTACGGCTGAACGGGGTTCGCCTCCACGTACTCGGCGAGCTGGCGCAGGGACTCCAGGTTGCGGGCGTGGATCATCGGCTTGAGCAGGGGTGTGATGATCGCGAGTGGACCGACCGGTCGTTCGCTGAACCGCACGGATGTGGCGTCTGGTGTCAACCCGGGCTCGAGGTCGAAGTCGACCCGAGCGTGGAACGGCCCGGCGTTGACGAGCAGCGCCACGTGGCGGTCCTCGCGCACGCCGAGGCTCTCGGTGGTGTCGTCGATCGTCGCGGTACTGGCACCGACGGAGTGTGCGAACTCCGCGCCCGCACGGGGGAACTGGGGATCGACGCGCCGGACCCGTTGCGCGCCGACCAACCACTCCGGGTAGGTCGTCGGGTCGGTCAGGAGCTCGAACACCCGGTGTCTGGTCGCCCTGATGGTGCTCTCCACCACGACGGGTCCGTAGGCGCGGCGGATGAGGTCGACGGGTGTCATCATCGGTCGGCCACGACCGTTGCCACGATCACCCGGAGGTGGTGGCTCAGAAGCTGAAGAAGGCGCACACCAGCGCTTTCCCCTCCGCGCCTCCTCCAAACCTGGCAAGGCACGCAACGCCCTTGGGGCCCGCCAGGTGTGCACCGACTGATTCACGGCGGGTCGGGGTAGTCCTCCCACCGTGGCGGGCGACCTCACCTTCTCGGGCGACGATGAGCCCGGCATCCGACGGATGGGACGCAAGCGGTTCAGCTACCGCGACGACATCACCGGGCAACCCGTCGGCAGGGCGCACCTCGAGCGCATCGAGGCGCTCGTGATCCCACCGGCGTGGACTGACGTGTGGATCTGCCGCGACGAGCGCGGACACATGCAGGCCACGGGGCGGGATGGGCGGGGTCGGAAGCAGTACCGCTACCACCCCGCATACCGGCAGCGGCGCGAGGCCGAGAAGTTCGCCGACCTCATCCCGTTCGGAGAGGCGCTCGGTCCGCTCCGCGCTCGGCTGGGCGACGACCTCGACGGCCGGGACTGGGACTTCGATCACGTCGTCGCGCTCGTCCTCGCGCTGCTCGACACCACGCACGTGCGCGTCGGCAACGAGAGCTACGCGCGGGAGAACGGCACCTTCGGGCTCACGACGTTGCGGAACCGCCACGTGGAGACGAGCACCCGGCGAGCCCGCCTGAACTTCGTCGGAAAGGGCGGCAAGGCAGTCGACGTCGAGATCGACGACCGTCAGCTCGCTCGGGAGATCCGCCGCTGCCGGGAGCTGCCCGGGCAGCTGCTGTTCCAGTGGATCGACGTGCGGGGCGAGCGCCATCCGGTGCGCTCGACCGACGTGAACGAGCGTCTCCGGGAGCTCACCGGGCTCGACCTCACGGCCAAGACCTTCCGCACCTGGGGCGCCTCGGTTCGTGCCGCGGAGCTCCTTGCCGGTGAGGAGACACCGAGCTCGGCGCGGGCGAGGAACCAGGTCATCGTCGATGCCGTCGACGAGGTGGCCGCGGTGCTGGGCAACACGAGGGCTGTCGCCCGTGCCTCCTACGTGCACCCAGCGGTCCCCGCCGCGTTCGAGCAGGGAACCCTCGGCGACTGGTGGAGCGCAGGGCCGTCTCGATCGGCGGGCGGCCTGCAAGCGGTGGAGCGCAAGCTCCTCGTCGTCCTGCGCAAGGCGCATCGGGCCGGTCTCACCGCGGCCGGCCCGCCCCGGCGTCGACGTCAGACGTAGCGACCGCCTGCCGCGTCGGAGGCGCGTCGGTTCGCCCACCAACGATGGCGGGCCATCCGTTCCGATGGGCGACTTCGGGTATCCGCTCCCGCCGCGATGGGCAACAACCATCCACTACATCCACCAGCAAGGAGTCAGCCATGCCCAACCCCGATGACATCAAGGGCCGCGTCAAGGAAGCCGCCGGCGACCTCACCGGCAACGACGACCTGCAACGAGAGGGCAAGGCCGACCAAGCCGCTGGCAAGGCCAAGGAGCTCATCGGCGACGTCAAGGACAAGGTGGAAGACGTCATCGACGACATCAAGGACACGATCCACCGCGACTAGCGGGGCGCCACCCGGTGGTGGGGCAGAATCGGGCGCGGCCGATGGCGGCTGCGCCTGGGGAGGCAACGTGTCGGAAGCGCAGCGGGCGATCGTGGTCGGGGCAGGGATCGGCGGGCTCACTGCGGCCATGGCCCTCTCGCGGATCGGCTACGAGGTGGTGGTCATCGAGCGGGATGACACGCCCATGCCCGACGATGTCGAGGGCGCCTTCGCGTGGGATCGACGCGGCGCACCTCAGGTGCGTCACACCCACGGCTTTCCTGCGCTGATCCGGGTGATCCTGCGCGATCGCTACCCCGATGTGCTGCAGGCGCTCCTCGACGCGGGCGTGCGCGAGGTGAGCATCCTGCCGTCCTCCGTGCCGCCCGACGCCCCGAACCGCGTCCGTGATGCTGAGGACCTCCAGGTGCTCAGCTGTCGGCGCACCACGCTCGAGTGGGTGCTCAGGCGCTGCGCGCTCGCCGAGGCGGACGTTCATTTCCAGGTAGGGGTGGGCGTCGATGGGCTGCTGGTGGGTGGGGGTGATGGCGCGCTCGACGTGCGCGGCGTGCGCCTCGACGACGGCACCGAGATGCGGGGTGACCTCGTGGTCGCCAGCACCGGCCGGCGCGGCGACGTGCCTGGTTGGTTCGCCGAGCACGGCGTGACCGTGGACGAGGAGGAGCACCCCACCGGCACCATCTACATGTCGCGCTTCTACCGCAGCACCGACGGCGCCGCGGTGCCGATGGGCTACCAGGGAGGGCGGCGAGCCGGCCTGGGGTTCGTCGTGGCCGGCGCGGACAACGGCACCTACTCCGCCACGCTCGCCGTCGATGCGGCCGACCATGAGCTCCGCACGCACCTGCTCGACCCTGAGCGGTTCGAGGCGGTGCTCCCCCTGTTCCGCGAGATGGAGCCCGTCGTTCGCAGCGGCGGCACGCCGATCACCCCGGTGCAAGCGATGGGCGGGCTCATCAACCGGATCCGCCGGTTCGTCGATGCGGAGGGAGCGCCGCTGGCCCACGGGTTCTTCGCCATCGGCGACGCCCACACGTGCACGAACCCCCTCTACGGCCGGGGGTCATCGCTCGCCGTGCTCCAGGCCACCTTGGTCGCCGACGCACTCGTGGCGCACCCCGACGACCGCGGCGCGGCGGCTCAGGCCTACGAGACCTCGAGCTCGGAGCGGGTCGAGCCGTGGTTCGATGTCTCGGTGCTGACCGACGCGGCGGCCACATCGGCCCCCGCGGCCGATGTGCCACCCCACGCCCGACCTGACGTCGAGGTCGACCACGATCAGGCGACCTCTGCGCCTCGAGCCCCCCGCCTCGACCTGGCCACCCTGCGTCGAATCGCGGCCTCCGGCGATCCGGAGCTGGCCGTGATCGTGGCCCGCACCATGAGCCTGCTCCTCACGCCTCAGGAGGTGTTCGGCGATCCAGAGGTGCTCAGCCGGCTCGCCCAGGCGGCCGCCACCGAGCGTCCGAGGGATGCGAGCAGGCCGGTGCACCGACCCATCACGAGAGACGACGTGCTCGCGGCGGGACGGTGACGCACGTGAGAGTGGCGGCGTAGCGGCGGACGAGCGCGGGTGCGTCGGCGACCCACCCGAGCATCAGGCCGAGCCAGCTTCGGCTCGTAGAGAACGTTGAGGTCGGCTAGCGGGGACCGGGGTCGGTGTGGTTGTCGCGGCGACGTCGACGTTGGGGGAGGTCGCTGAGCTGGATACTCACGACGAGCCACAGCCCGGTCGCGGCCGCAATGAGGAACAGCACCATGGCCAGCGCCGGATACCCGAAGAGCTTGGCGTGGGTGTCGACGCGCATGATGAGGGCGGCGCCGATCACCAGCGAGGCGACCACGATCCCGGCAGTGACGCGGTTCGCCAGCTTCTGGACGCTGCGCATGATGTCGCGTTCGTCGATGCCTTGGACGTTGAGGGTCAGCTGGCCGGCGGCGAGGGCGTCCATGACGTGATTGATTCGGCCAGGGAGGCGTTCGGCGAACTCCTTGGCTTCCATGGCCGCGGCCATGACGTTGCCGGGGGACGCGCTCTGGAGCAGCTTCTTGCGCATCAGCTCGGCGCTCTCGGCCTGGATCGCAGCATTCGGATCGAAGCCGGGATCCAGGGTGCGGGCGACCTCGTCAAGGTTGAGCAGCGCCTTGCCCAGCATCGTGAGCTCCGCTGGAAGGCGCAACGCCGATGCGCTGGCGATCTGGGTCAGCTCGGCGACGATGGCGCCGGCTTGGACGTCGCCCAGCGTCGCGCCCTGGTTGCGGCTGATGAGCTCCGCGGCCCGGAGTCGGAAGCCGTCGGCGTCGAACCCTTCGAGCGGGCGGCCGATGGCGATGGCCACGTCCGCGGCATCGCGGCCGTGACCTTCGCTGATCCCCAGGAGCAGCTTGACCAGGCTGTCCTGCATCTCGGGTGCGATCCGAGCGACCATGCCCAGGTCCAACAGCGCCAGTCGGCCGTCGTCGGTGATCAGCACGTTCCCTGGGTGGGGATCGGCGTGGAAGAGCCCATCGATGAGGATCTGGTCGAGGTACGCGGAGAACAGGGCGCCGGCCAACGCAGGACCGTCGACGTCCATGAGCCCGAGCGGACCGATCGAGCCGATGCTCTTGCCCGCCACGTAGTCCATCGTCAACACCACGTCGGTGCAGTAGTCCGGTACCGGTTGGGGCACCACGATGCGCTCACGGTGCGCCAGGTTGGCCCCGACGGTCACCAGGTTGGCCGCCTCCTGGCGGTAGTCCAGCTCAGCGAGCAACGAACGGCGAAACTCGGCGACCATGTCGGCGAACCCGAGCCGGCGCCCCGACTCGGTGTGGCCGTCGGCGAGCGACGCCAGCTCCTCGATGGCGTCCATGTCGTCGAGGATCCGGGCACGGATATCGGGGCGCTGAACCTTGACCGCCACCGGTCTACCGTCGCGCAGCTCGGCCCGATGGACCTGGCCGAGTGAGGCCGCTGCGAGCGGCTTGGCGTCAAACGATCGGAACGCGTTGGAGATGCGCACGCCAAGCTCAAGGCTGACGATGCGCTCGACCTCGTCGAAGCCGAACGGTTCGACCTTGTCCTGAAGCCGGGACAGCGCCGCCAGGTAGGACTTGGGCAGCAGATCGGCTCGGGTCGATAACAGCTGCCCGAGCTTTACGAAGGTTGGGCCCATCTCTTCGAGGTCGGATGCCAACGAGCGAGCGTCGTCCTCGCGGCCGTCGTCCCGGTCATCGTCGTGACCGATCAGGTGCCGGTGCTTCACCAGCAAGACGCCGATGTCCTTGTAGCGGGCTAGATGCGACGGCTGCATGCGCACCTCCCAGGTGGCCTTGTGGGTCACCAAGGGGTACCCGCTCTCGCGGAGCGGTAGTCACTGGCTCCAAGTTGCTGTGGGGGCGTAGCCGTTGCGCCGGTCGCTCGCGTCTCCTTCTCGAGGGCGCTCGCCCGTGCACCCTCGAGAAGGACGACCTCCGCGGGTCAGATGATCCGGCGATACATCGACTGGGTGACACCCTGCTGGTAGCAGTCGCCAACGCGGTCGATGAGCTCGAGCCAACCGGCGTCCGCCGTGAGCGCTGCTTCAGCTCGCTCGACACTGCCGATGTCGGCATGACCGCTGTTCCACCGGCAGCCACCCACCGGACCGGTGACGTCCACCAGGAACGACGTCTGCACCCCGGTGATGCGAGTGGCAGCCTCGGCGATCTCCACGCCGGCTGCCATGGCCGCGCTGAGCTTCCCGTTGGTCGCGATGGCGCGGGCCGCGGTGACGTACGCGGGCAGCGGTGCGGTGCGGTCGAAGGTGCCGGTGACCACCTGCGCGAGGCCGTCCTGCAGCGGAGCAGTGAAGAGGTGCGCGCCGCTCTCGGCGAGGGCGATGAACGGGTCCGAGACGGCCAGCTTGTCCTGGGCGGCCTCGAGCTGATCGAGTGTGTCCACAAAGGTCGCCCACACCACCGTGCCGAGCTCGGGCGACATGCTGGCCCCCCACGCGTGCATGTCGAGACCGCTCTCCTGGTGGACCTTCTCCGTCACGGTGGCGACGAAGGTCATCGCCTCGCCGACAGAGCTGGGACCGAACCTCCCAGAACGGGTGAACAGGTACATGTGTCCCTCCCTCTTTCTGGCGTGGCGTCCAGTCTGAACAGCACGCCCCTCGCAACGTCGCGCCGTGCCGACGGGCTGACAAGGAGCACTACGGGCCGCGCGAGGTCAACCTCGGGGTGCGTCACCGTTGTTGCCGGTTGCGGACGCGTTGGGGTGATCCCGCCGAGAACGGTTCCCCTGCCTGGCCGTCGAGTGGCAGGACCGAGCCATCTGGTCTGACAGGCTCCGGGGATGTTCCCCGCCCCGCGCCTCGTCGAGCACCTCGGTGGTCCTGGGTCGGCTGAGATCGTCGAGACTCTGCTCGACGCCGCTCTCGCACCCCAGGGCTACGAGCTCCTCGTGCGCGCCGCAGGCACGATCATCCGGTACGCCGATGCGGCGGGGCTGCGATATGCCCAGCACACGCTGGCGCAGCTGGCCGCCGAGCCCGCGTTGGAGGCGCAGCGGATCGTCGACCATCCGGATCTGCTCCAGCGCGGGTTCATGCTCGACATCTCGCGCGATCGAGTGCCGACGAATGCCACCCTCGCGTGGCTCGTCGAGGTGCTCGCCAGCCTGCGCTACAACCACCTCGAGCTCTACATGGAGCACACCTTCGCCTACGTCGGGCACGACGAGGTGTGGCAGCAGGCTTCGCCGCTGACCGTCGACGACCTGCGGTGGCTCGACGGCGTCTGCGAAGCGCACGGCATCGCGCTCGTCGCCAACCAGAACACGTTCGGGCACATGGAGCGGTGGCTGCGCCACGACGCCTACCGCTGGCGGGCTGAGTGCCCCGACGGCGCGGTCAGCCCGTTCGGGGGTCGGCCGATGGCGCCGGCCACGCTCGCCCCCACGCCGGACAACGCCGAGTTCGTCCTGACGTTGGTGCGCGAGCTGGCATCGCACGTCGACAGCCCGATGGTGAACATTGGCGCGGACGAGCCGTTCGAGCTGGGTCAGGGTGCCAGCGCGTCGGAGGTGGCCGCGCACGGTCGGGCGGCCGTGTACCTCGAGCACCTCGAACGGATCCTGCGCCCGCTCGTCGCGGAGGGCCACCACGTCCTGTTCTGGGGCGACGTGCTGCGTCGTCACCCGGAGCTCGTGGCGCGGCTGCCGTCCTCTGGAGCCACCGCCGTGGTGTGGAACTACGAGGCCCCGTCAGCGGATGCCGGGCTCCTGGCCGCCCTCGGTCCCGACGTGCTCGACACCCTTGGGATGCCCGACGATGCCCACCTCGGCTTCGCCGCGCACGTCCGCAGCTTCGTCGAGACGGGGTACCCGTTCTGGGTGGCCCCGGGCACGTCGTCGTGGAACTCCCTGCTCGGCCGGTGGACGAATGCGAGGGAGAACCTGCTCGACGCGGCGCTGGTGGGCCGAGCGCAGGGGGTGGGCGGGTACCTCGTGGCCGACTGGGGCGACCACGGTCACCTCCAACCGCTCGCGGTCAGCCTGCTGCCGCTCGCCTACGGGGCTGGCGTGGCCTGGTGCGTCGACACCAACGGTGGCCGCGACGTCACGGGCACGGTCGACGCGCTCGTCGGGATCGACGGCTTCGGCGCGCTGCTTGCCGCGCTGGGGGACGTGCACCTGCTCTCTGGGGTGACGAGCTTCAACGGCAGCCCGCTGTTCGCAGCGCTGGATCCGGGTCGCCCGCTCCCCCTCATCGGCAAGGGCACACCCGCCGGCCATGCCGCCACGTGCCGCGTGCTCGACGACGCGTTGGATCGGCTCGGGGCAATGGCCACCTCGTCGCGCGCTCCCGAAGGGCCGCCAGGCGGCCAGCCCGGCGAAAGGCGTCGGGCCGCCCTGGTGGACGAGCTGGCCGCGGCCGTGCGCCTGGCCCGACACGGGGCCTGGCGCCTGGCCCGGCGGGCGGGGGTCGACGCGAGGAGCGAGGACGACCTGTCGGCGGATCTCGCCGCGTGCATCGAGCTCCAACGCGGCGCGTGGCTGTCGTCCAGTCGGCCTGGCGGTCTCGCGGACTCCCTGCGCCACACCGGCTGAGCGGCATCGCCAGCGAGTGGTGGTTCAGGCGATCTCGCGGGGGCGAGCGATGGCGGTTGGGGCGGGACGGCCCCGGAGGTCGACGGAGCCGTGCGCCTGCCAGCGGGCCCGCTCGACGGAGCTGGCCAGGTCAACGGCGGCCATCGACGCGACGACGCGTCCCGGGAGCGTCTTGGCCAGCTCCGTGAGGCGGGCCGCCTCGTTCACGGGGTTGCCGATGACGGTGTACTCGAAGCGTCGCTCGTCGCCGATGTTGCCCGCCACCGCCTCACCCGCGGCCACGCCAACCCCTGCGGTGAGCTCGGGCACGGCGCGGGCGAGCCGTCGACCGAGCTGGCGGGCGGCGGCGAGGGCCCTGCCGGCCGCGTCGTCGACATCGCCCGGCGCCCCCCACACCGCCAGCACAGCGTCGCCCACGAGCTTGTTCACGAGACCGCCGTTCTCGCCGACCACATCGACCACCACGCTGAAGAAGCGGTTGAGGAGCGCCACCACCTCCGTGGGCGGCAGCTCCGAGGCGAGCCGCGTGGACCCCACGACGTCGACGAAGAGCACCGCCACCTGGCGCACCTCGCCGCTGAGAGACGCCTCGCGCCCCATCGCGTCGCGCGCCACGTCCTCGCCCACGTGACGCTCGAACAGGTAACGGATGCGCTCCCGCTCTTGCAGACCACCCACCATCACGTTGAACCCGGCCTGGAGGAGCCCGACCTCCGTACCGTCGTACACCGGCACCTGTACGTCGAGGTCGCCCGTCTCCACCCGGGCCAGCGCGGCGCGCACCGAACGGATCGGATCGACGGTGGCCCTCGTGGCGAGGGAGATGAGGAGCAACCCGACCACGAGCGTGACCCCGCCGAGCACCAGGATCGTCACCGCGAGCCGCTCGCGGGAGATGCTCTCGTCAGCCAGGGCGAACAGGGCGCCGATGATCAGCCCCACCACCGGGATCGCTGAACCCGTGGCCCAGGCCAGCAGCGTGCGGGACTGCACGCCGGGCACATGGAGCCGATCGGGCGGGTGCACCGCGAGGGCTTGAGCCGCGATCGGACGCATCGCGAACTCGCTCAGCAGGTAGGCGATCGCGCACGTGACGATGCCGCCGAGGAACACGGTGAGGCCCACCTTGAGGCCGCCTCCGCGCGCCAGGTCGTTGTTGAGCAGGGCGAAGAAGGCGGCGCCGACGACCCAGAACACGGCCTGCACCCGCACCAGGCGGATCGGCACGCGCAGCGTGCGGCGCTGCTCGAGGGCATCGGGCTCGCGTCCCTCGACCATCCAGCGCAGGCTCGCCAGGCCGGTGCGCGTGCCCCACCCGAGGCCGACGATTACGGCGACGACCAGGTAGACGCCGCCGGCGAGCGCGGTCTGCCAGTCGGCCGAACCGCGATCGGGCACGAGGAGCACGATGAGGGCGCTGACGCCGAGCGTGCCGAAGACGTTGGCCACGACGATGGAGGCGGTGAGGAGCACCTGCACCCGGATCCGTCGGCGGAGCTCGCTCTCGTCGCGGGATCCGAGGAGCCGCGACCCGAAGGCAGACATGGCTCCACGACTCCGAGACGACTCCACGCCACCCATCGTGGTGCACAGCGACTGGCGGAGGCGGCATCGGATCGCTCCTACAGTCACGGCATGCAGGAGATCGTGGCGGCGCTGGCCGAGCAGCATGCCGATCTGGAGGCGCTGGTGGCGCCCCTGTCCGCCACAGGATGGAGCAGGGCCGCGCCCCGCTGCCCGGGCTGGACGGTGAGCGACGTGATCCTTCACCTCGCCCAGACCGACGAGATGGCGCTCGCCAGCGTGCAGGGCCGCTTCAGCGAGTCACTGCACGAGCTGGCATCCAGCCTCACGCCCACGACGTCGGTCGATGATGGCGCGGGGGCCATGGTGGCCAGCCAGCGGGGCGCGCCCACGCAGGAGGTGCACGACCGCTGGCTCGCTGGCGCGGCTGCGCTGCGCGCCGCGTTCTTCGCCGCCGAGCCCCGAGCGCGGGTGGAGTGGGTCGTGGGCGACATGGCCGCTCGCACGCTTGC
>JBKJSO010000312.1:0-3852 GCA_046595835.1 Acidimicrobiales bacterium
GCCAGGGCGCCGAGAACCTGACCCGTCAGTTTGAGAACGGCGTCGAGTTCATCGTGTACGTCGAGCCCGACATCTCCAAGGCCCAGCTGGCCGACGTCAAGAGCTCCCTGGCCGACAACCCGGGCATCGCCAAGGCCACCTACATCGACCGCGACAAGACCTACGCGGACTTCAAGAAGCTGTTCAAGGGCCAAGACACGATGCTCGAGAACGTGCGGGCGTCCGATCTGCCCACGAGCTTCCGGGTACAGCCCAAGGACTCGAGCGTCGAGACCGTCCAGGGGCTGGTCAAGTACTACCGAAACCAGCCCAACGTGTTCGAGGTCCGAGCCGCCACCGACGTGATCCGCCAGATGAAGGGCATGAGCGACTTCGTCAACAAGGGACTCTTCGCGTTCGCCGTCTTCTTGCTGGCCGCCTCGACGCTCCTGATCCTCAACACCATTCGCACCGCCATGTTCGCCCGACGACGCGAGATCGAGGTGATGAAGCTCGTCGGCGCCACGAACTGGTTCATCCGAGTGCCGTTCATCGTGGAGGGCATCATCCAGACCCTGCTGGGAGCGGCCGTGGCGGTCGGGTTCATGACCTTCCTGATCCGACCCTTCATCGACGAGCTCTCGCGCGATCGCGTGCTGCCCATCTTCCAGGGCTTCGTGATCACTGACTCGAACCTGGTGTTCACGAACATCTTCGTCGTCGGCGTGGCCGCCCTCATCGGCGCCATCGGCTCCGCGGTGGCGGTGTCCCGCTTCCTCGACGTCTGACCCGCGCTACGTCCGTCGCTCGGCCCGCGGGGAGATCGCCAGGGGGCTCGGGGGGTAGCCCGCCCCGGCCATCACCTGCTCGGCCATCGGGGTGAGCAGCGCGATCAGCTCGTCGAGGTCGTCCCCCAGGGCTTCGATGGCGGGGGCCATCTGGGCATCGGTGGCCAGCTCGATGTGCTCGCGGGCCGCCCGTCCTGCATCGGTGAGCCCGTCGTCGTCGAGCAGGCCGGCCGAGCGCAATCCCTCCTCGGCCACGTCGAGCCGGGCGTCGCTCCACGCACGGGTGCGGATGTAGGTGCGGGCCGGCACGCCCCAGTACGGCTCGGTGAGCAGCCCGATCTCGACGGCGTCGAAGCCGGCGGCCACCCAGGCCGCGATGTGGCTGTCGCCCCGGAACTCCCGGAGGCGGTCGCCGAGTCGGAACAGGTCGCCGAGCGGCGTTCCCGGCAGGGGCTGGGAGAGGGTGCCCGCGAAGAGGGCCCGACCCCACGGCTCCAGTGGTGCCAGAGCTCGCTCGAGCAGCTCGGTGGCGCGCTCGACGCCCGTCGGCCGCTCACCGAGGAGGCGCGTGAGCTGCTCGACAGCGCCGAGGAGGCGCTCCTCCGCGATGGTTCGTGCGTCGGTGAGCGTCCACCCGTAGGACACGGCCGGCACCACGACCTCCGGGTTGAACACGCCGAAGGCGGCGGCGACGAGCTCCCCGGGTGCCTGCCCGAGCGCTGCCCCCCGACTGGTGAAGTACGCCGGACCGTCGGGGAAGGCCACGCCTGCGCTGGTCCCGCCCGGGCTGGGGCTGAAGCCGAGGGCGACGTAGCGCTCGTGGCACTCTGGCGCGAAGAACACCTGGCCCACGACGGGCTCGATGGCGCGGGCGATGGCGCGGGCTGCGTCTCGCACGGCGTCGGTCGCGGCTGCGGTCGGCATGACGGATCCCCCTGATCTGGCCTCCTCGCCGGTGGTGCGGGCGGCGTGGGACCCTACTGCGACCATGACCGTCCCTGATCCACCGATGCGACAGCGCGGCGGCCCACCGGTGCTCGAGCTCGCGCTGCTCGCCGTGGCCATCGTCGCAGTGTCCACCTCCGCGCCGCTGATCCGCGGCGCCGCGGGACCGGCGCTGGCCATCGCCTTCTGGCGCAACGCCCTGTCGGTGCCCGTGGTGGGCACGTGGGTGGCGGCCCGGCCCGTCGATCGGGCGGGGTGGTCCGGTCGCACGAGACGGGAGCGGCGACTGAGCCTCGTGGCCGGCGCGCTCCTGGCCGCCCACTTCGCCGCCTGGGTGCCCAGCCTCTCGTACACCTCGGTGGCGTCGTCGGTGGCGCTGGTCGCCACCCAGCCCGTCTGGGCCGCTCTGATCGCCCATCGGCGTGGTGACCACGTGGCGCGCGGCACCTGGGTGGGCATCGGTCTGGCGCTTGGCGGGGCCATGCTGCTCACGGGGGTGGACGTGTCGATCTCCGGACGGGCCCTGTTCGGAGATCTGCTGGCGCTCGTGGGCGGGATGTTCGCGGCGGCCTACGTGACGGTCGGCGCCGATGTGCGGCGCACGGTGGCCACCGGGGTCTACGCACTCTCGTGCTACGCCACGGCCGCGGTGGTGCTCCTCGCCGTGTGCGTCGTGGGACGCCAGCCGCTGTGGGGCTTCACCGCGGGCACATGGTGGGCCATCGGGGGTCTCGTCGTCGGCGCCCAGCTGCTCGGGCACACCCTCGTGAACCGCGTGCTGCGCTCGATCAGCCCCACGATCGTGTCGGTGGCCATCCTCTTCGAGATCCTGGGAGCGACCCTCATCGCCCGGGTGGCCTTCGGTGAGACACCGCCGGCGGGCGCGTGGCCCGCGGCCCTGCTCATCGCCGCCGGTGTGGTGGCGGTCGTGCGTTCCGACCATGATGCGGCGAACCTGGTCGAACCTGGAGGCGTCATCACGTGAACAGCGCTCGCTCTGCCCGCTTCTTGCCGGTCATCGACCTGCCCGACGACTGGAGCGGCGCCCTCACGGTGGTCGTGCAGCAGGGCCAGGTGGTGGTGCTCGACGAGCACCCCGACGAGGTGGCCCCGGGCGCGCCGACCCTGCTGCTGGGCACACTCGACGGCGCGGGGTGCTGGGCCGTCGACCTCGACGGCGATGGCGTGCCCGACGTGGCGGTCGAGGGGCTGGTGCCGCTCATGGGCCTCTACGGGCGGGTCGACGACGTGCGCTGGACGCTCGCCGGCCGCGCTGTTCAGCTCGTGGAGTGGGATCGCACCACCCGCTACTGCGGCCGTTGCGCCACGCCCACGGAACCGGCGCCCGGAGAGCGAGCGCGTCGCTGCCCGGCGTGCCGGCTCCTGGCCTTCCCGCGTCTGGCACCGGCAGTCATCACCCTCATCGAGCGGGACGGTGAGGCGCTCCTCGCCCGGGGCCGCGCCTTCCCGGTGCCGATGTACAGCTGCGTGGCCGGGTTCGTCGAGGCGGGGGAGACCCTCGAGGAGGCCGTGCGTCGGGAGGTGCACGAGGAGGTGGGGGTGGAGCTGGCCGACGTGCGCTACATCGCCAGCCAGCCCTGGCCCTTCCCGCACTCGCTGATGATCGGCTTCGAGGCCACCTGGGCCTCGGGAGACATCGTGATCGACGAGCGCGAGATCGTGGACGCAGGGTGGTATCGCCCCGACGATCTCCCGATGATCCCGCCCGGGATGAGCATCGCCCGCACGCTCATCGATCGCTGGCTCGACCGGGCCGGCCGCCCGCTCTGAGCTTCGACGGGCGGATCAATCCCGCTCGAGGCGCCAGCCCTCGGCCAGCATCCAGAGGCGGTGGCGGGGCCCCGCGCGGTCGGGATCGTGGGTGGCGTAGCCCGCGTCGCCCGCCCAGAGCGCCACGGCTCCTCCCTCGATGACACCCCAGCGGGTCGCGTAGCGGGGCAGCGGCTGCCGCTCGGCGGCCGCGGCAAGGGCCTCGGCCACGTCGCGGTGCACGGCGAGGTCGGCCAAGGTGACGTAGGTGGGTGGCGCGAGGACGACCTCACCGCGGGCGCGGCGTTCGAGCACCGCCTCGGGCGTGAGCCAGGCATGGTCCCGGATCTCACCGCCGTCCACGAGGACG
>JBKJSO010000407.1:0-4801 GCA_046595835.1 Acidimicrobiales bacterium
GGATCCGGGCCTGCGAGATCGGCACCGTGATGTTCGGCCGGCAGCCCGACGGATCAGAACGACCTGCGGCCCTCGACCTCGTGCGCCTCGCCATCCCGCGCCGCACCTACACCCAGAGCCACATCGACTACGTGATCGAGGTGTGCACCGACGTCGCCTTCCGAGCCCGGGACCTGAGCGGCTACCGGATCAGCGACGAACCGGCATCGCTGCGCCACTTCACGGCCCACTTCGAGGCGGTGCCCACGCCAGCGTGATGCCGACGCCACCGACACCACCCACGTAGCCGCCGATCATCACGACAGACGGCGGCGGAGGCGGTCGACCAGGGAGATCACGCTCATCTGGCGCACGCGGTCTCGGTCGCCCGGGAGGCGCACGTGCACTGCGTCGACCTGGTCGCCGATGGCCAGACCGAGCCACACCGTGCCCGGCGGCTGGCCCTCCTGCTCGGTGGGGCCGGCGACGCCAGTGGTGGACAGGCCCACGTCGGCGCCGAGCAGGCGGCGCACGCCGTCGGCCATCGCCATGGCGGCCGCCTCGGACACGACCGGGCCCTCGGGCACGCCGAGCACGTCGTGCTTCACCTGGCTGTCGTAGGCCACCACACCCCCCCGGAACCACTCGCTCGACCCCGGGACGGCAACGATCCGCGACGCCACCAGACCACCGGTGAGCGACTCGGCCACTGCCACGGTGAGCCCGCGTTCGACGAGCAGCCGGCCCACCACTGCCTCCATCGGCTCGTCGGCTCCCGAGAACACGAGGTCGCCGAGGACGGCCCGCACCTCGACCTCCTCCGCGTCGAGGAGGGCATTGGCGGCCGGTGCCGTGTCGCCCCGAGCGGTGAGGCGCACCTTGATGCCCTCGATGCCGCTGGCCAGGAAGGCGAGGGTGGGGTTGCCGGCCTCGTCGAGCGCCACGATGCGCGGGCCGAGCAGCTCGGCGATGCGGGACTCGCTCTCACCCCAAGTGCGCAACGTGCGGCTCACGAAGATCTGTCGCACGCCGGCCCGTCGCTCGAGGTCGGGCAGCACCGCCCGCTCTAGCATCTCGCGCATCTCGTAGGGCACGCCCGGGACGGCGTAGATCACGGCGTCACCGACCGGGCAGATGAGGCCTGGCGCGGTACCGGTGCGCTGCTTGATCGCCGTCGCGCCGACCGGCACGTCGGCCTGGCGGAGGTTGTTCTCGGGCATCGTCCGACCCCGCCGCTCGAACAGATCGCGGATGACGATGGCCAGCTCGTCGTGGCGCACCAGCTCCACGCCCATCACCTCGGCGATGGCCTCGCGGGTGATGTCGTCCTGCGTGGGCCCCAGGCCGCCGCACACGATCACGGCATCGGCTCGACCGAGCGCCTCGCGCAGCACCTCGACGATGCGACCCAAGTTGTCGCCCACCTTCGTCTGACGCAGGTGCTCGATGCCGCGCCGCGCGAGCTGCTCACCCATCCACGACGAGTTGGTGTCGACGATCTGCCCCAGCAGCAGCTCAGTGCCGACGGCCACGACCTCACAGCGCATGGCGGCATCCTGCCCCAGATCGCGTGCCGCTCAGACCAGCTACCGGTTGCCGAGGGTGGTGGCGAAGCGGCTCCCGGCCGCGATGTACTGCGCGCCGGTGACGACGGTGAGCACCACCGCCGCCGCCAGCACCGTGTTGGCCACCCACGTGGCGTCGGTGGCCGTGATGGGGAGCAGGCCGAAGCCCACCGCCACCTCCTGCGTGACCGTCTTGGCCTTGGCCAGCGAGGTGGCCGGCACGGCAAGGCCCTTCTTGCCCCAGTAGGAGCGGAACGCCTGGATGCCCAGCTCGCGCACCGCGATGATCGCCACCGGCAGCCACCAGAACGTCTCGTTGGCCACAAGGGCCACCATCCCGCCGAGCACCAGCACCTTGTCGGCCAGCGGATCGAGGAAGGCACCGGAGCGGGTGGTGCCGTGCCGACGAGCGAGGTGGCCATCGATGCCGTCGGTGATGCAGAGCGCCACCCACAGCGTCACCGCGGGCCACGTGGCGCCGGTGTCGACGATCATCGCCAGCAGCGGCACGGTCAGCACGAGCCGGGCCGCCGTGAGGAGGTTGGCCGGCGTGGCCAGCGCCGACGGCCCGAACTGGGACGTCACCGGGCGATCGCCGCGTCGACGAGCGGTTCGGCGAAGGAGTCGGGGCCCTCGGCATCGGTGATGCGCACGCGGACCATCGAGCCGACGGCGAGGTGCTCGGGCACCGTGATGATGCCGTCGATCTCGGGCGCCTCGCGGTGGCTGCGAGCCACGCCCGGCGCGTCGACCAGCACCTCGACGACCTCCCCGACGAGCTCGTCACGACGGGCGGCGGTGATGCCGTCCTGCAGCTCGCGCAGCTCAGCCAGCCGCTCCGCCATCAGCCCGCGCGGGACGGCGGCGTCGAGATCGGCGGCATAGGTGCCGTCCTCCCGCGAGTAGGCGAAGAACCCGCACCAGTCGAGCCGTGCCTCCGCCACGAAGGCGAGGAGCAGGTCGTGGTCGTGCTCGGTCTCGCCGGGGTAGCCGACGATGAAGTTGGACCGGAAGGCGGCCAGGGGTGCCCGGTCGCGGATGTCGCCGATCCGCCGCAAGAACTTGTCGCCGTCACCCCAGCGCCGCATGCGCCGCACGAGCGGTGCCGACACGTGCTGGAGCGACAGGTCGAAGTAGGGCACGCCCGTGCCGATGATGACGTCGATGAGCGCGTCGGTGAGGTCGCTCGGGTAGAGGTACAGCAGACGAACCCAGTCGACCCGATCGGCGACGGCCCGCACGAGGGGGACGATGTCCTTCGTGCCCGCGCCCTGGTCCCGCCCGTAGCTGGCGAGGTCCTGGGCCACGAGCACGATCTCGCGGGCGCCACCGGCCACGAGCTGGTCGACCTCGGTGAGCACCTGCGCCTGGGTGCGCGACCGCTGGGGCCCGCGGAAGCTCGGGATGGCACAGAAGCCGCACGCCTTGTCGCAGCCCTCGGCCACCTTCACGTAGGCCCACGGGGCCGAGGAGGCGGGCCGGGGCAGGTTGAGCAGGTCGAAGCTGGGCAGCGGCGGATCGCTGGGCTTGCGACCCAACGTGACGGGCACGCCGAAGCCAGCCACGGCATCGGCTTCGGGGAGGGCGGCGGCCAGCTCGTCGCCGTAGCGCTCCGCCATGCAGCCGGTGACCACGAGGCGGGCATCGTCGGCCTTGCGATCGGCCAGGGCCAGCACCACGTCGATCGACTCCTGACGGGCCTCCTCGATGAAGGCGCAGGTGTTGACCACGACAAGGTCCGCATCGGCGGCATCGTCGACCGCGGTCAGGCCATCGGCGAGGAACGTGCCGACGAGCTTGTCCGAATCGACCTGGTTCTTCGGGCAGCCGAGGGTCTCGACGAAGAAGGTGCGCGGCCCGGCCATGATCCGTCAAGGGTACTTGCGGGCCCTGTCGGGCCGAGATTCCTCAGCCGGCGTGGTGCAGTCGCAAGCCCTTGCGCGGCCACGGAAAGCTCACGAGGGCGCCCGTGCCCGACAGCGTGGCGTAGGCCGTCCGTAGGTTGGGGCCACCGAAGCAGATGTTGGTGACGAGCGGGTCCGGGAGGGCGATGTGCTCGATGGTCTTGCCGTCGGGCGAGATCGCCGTGATGCCGCCGTTGACGAGCGTGCCAACGCAAACCCACCCGTCGCCGTCGACGGCGAGGCTGTCGAGCAGCTGGAGGCCCGGGAGGCCGGCGAGGAGGTGACCGCCGTTGCCGATGGGGTTGTCCCGCTGCACCTCGCCGGGCCCCGACAGCTCCCACCAGAACACCCGACCGGTGTGCGTCTCGGCCGCATAGAGCCGGGTGCCGTCGGGTGAGAGGCCCACGCCGTTCGGGGCGTCGAGCGGGAAGATGACCTCGGTGCAGCTCGAGCCATCGGCGAGGGCGTAGTGGATGCCGGTGCGGTCGCTCGCGCGCTCCTGGCGCACCCCGTGATCGGTGAACCAGAACCCGCCGTGCCCGTCGAACACGAGGTCGTTGGGGGCGCGCAGCGGCCCGCTCGAGGACTCGGTGTAGAGCGTCGACACGGCGCCCGTCGTCAGGTCGACCCGTTGGATGGAGCCGCCCTTCCACGTGGGTGGCACCGCGCCGGGAAGGGTCAGGCCCATCACCTCGTCCCAGCTGAAGCAGCCGCCGTTGTTGCAGACGTACATGGCGCCGTCGGGGCCCAATGCAGCGCCGTTCGGTCCGCCACCGAGGTTCGCCACCACGTCGAGCCCCCCGTCGGGCGTGATCTTGGTGAGGGTGCCGCGGGCGATCTCCACGAGCACGATGTCGCCGTCGTCGAGGGCGACGGGGCCCTCCGGGAACTTCAGTCCGGTTGCCAGCTCACGGATGTCCATCGGGCTTTGCTAGCACCCCGCCGCGGGCGGGGCTGGCGCGGAGCCCCTCGGCCGCTCAGGCAAGGGCGAGCGAGGCCACCGCGGTGATCGCGGCGCCTACCAGCAGATGGGCCAGCAGCGTCGGTCGGAGCGTAGTGGGCCGACCTCGACGCACCGGCTGCTCCACGAGGACGTGCAGCACCACAGCGGCCGCCACCGCCACGGAGAGCTGCACCGATGCATGGGCCACCCCGGACAGGTGCGACCGTTCCCGCGTCAGCGACGACATGACAGGCCAGTGCACGAGGTAGAGCGCGTAGCTGATCCGGCCGAGCCCCACGATCCACCGACGGCCTAGCAGGGCCTCGACGCGACCGTGGCGGAGGAGCCCGGCGATCGTCGCCGCCGTCACGACGGAGATGACCGCGTAGCCACCCCGCAGCAGCCAGGGC
>JBKJSO010000435.1:0-4490 GCA_046595835.1 Acidimicrobiales bacterium
CAGCTCGACGGTCAGCTCGACGACCAGCCCGTCGCGATCTCCACCCCCGGGACCCGCTGATGGCCGACGGCCCCGACATCGACGACGCACCCGCGCCCGAGGTCACCTCGCCGGCCCCGGAGATCGTGCACGGCGCGCCGGTCTCCTGGAGCGGCGGCGACAAGGTGCTCCATCCCGACCGCGCTGATCTTGAGCGGCTCGTGCGAGCCCTGCGCGACGACGACGGCTACCTCATGTGCCTCGACGTCTGCGGCGTCGACTACCTCACCTACGAAGCCGATCGAGCCCTGCCTCCGGGCGTCGAGGCGCAACGCTTCGAGGTGGTCGTCACGCTCATCTCCCATGCGGACCGCAACCGGCTTCGCATCCGCGTGCAGGTACCCGCCGACGATCCGTCCTGCCCGTCCCTCTTCGACGTGCACCCCGGCTCCGAGGCGATGGAGCGCGAGGTGTTCGACCTGTTCGGCCTCTCCTTCGACGGCCATCCCGACCTCACGCGCATCCTCATGCCCGAGGACTGGGACGGTCATCCGCTGCGCAAGGACGAAGCCATCGGCCGCATCCCCGTGCAGTTCAAGGCCGCTGACCGAGGCGACAATCGATGACCGACGTCGAGCGCCGCTCCGGCATCGAGACCTCCGAGGGTGCGCAGGAGATGACGTCGCGCGCCTCGGCCAACGCCGACGAGCTGCTCCGCGAGCTCGGCGCCACGCTGCGACTCTCCGAGGCGGAGGCGGCAGACCTGGTGGGGGAGGGCCCGTCCGAAGATCAGACGATGATCATCAACATGGGTCCGCAGCACCCCAGCACCCACGGCGTGCTGCGCCTGATGCTCGAGCTCGAGGGCGAGACCGTGCTGCGCACCAAGCCGGTGATCGGCTACCTCCACACCGGCATGGAGAAGACCGGGGAGGACCTCACCTACCTGCAGGGCCCCACCAACGTCACCCGGATGGACTACGCGGCCCCGCTGTTCTCCGAGCTGGCGTTCTCGCTCACCACCGAGAAGCTCCTCGGCATCGCGGACGACATCCCGGCGCGGGCCCAGTGGATCCGGATGCTCCTCACCGAGATCAACCGCATGACGAGCCACCTGCTGTTCCTTGCCACCAACGGCATGGACATCGGCGCGGTGTCGATGATGCTCTACGGCTGGCGCGACCGCGAGGAGGGCCTGCGCCTCCTCGAGATGATCACGGGCCTGCGGATGAACCACAACTACATCCGTCCCGGCGGCGTGGCGGCCGACCTGCCCGACGGCTGGCGCGATGCAGTGCTCACCTTCATCGACAGCATCCCGCCGAGCCTCGACGAGTACGACGTGCTGCTCACCGGGCAGCCGATCTACCGCGAGCGTCTGCAGGGCGTGGGCGTCATCACGGCACAGGAGGCCATCGCGCTCGGCGCCACGGGTCCGATCCTGCGCTCCACCGGTGTGCCCTGGGACCTCCGCCGCGATCTCCCGTACCTCCACTACGACGACGTCACCTTCGACGTGGTGGTGGGCAGCTACGGCGACTGCTTCGACCGCTACGCCATCCGGCTCAACGAGGTGCGAGAGTCGATCCGGATCATCCGTCAGATCCTCGACCTGCTGCCATCGGGTGACTACCGGATCCAGGACAAGAAGGTCACGCCTCCGCCTCGGGCCCGCATCGACGAGTCGATGGAAGCCCTCATCCACCACTTCAAGATCTTCACCGAGGGCTTCAAGGTGCCCGAGGGCGAGGCCTACGCCGCCGTGGAGTCGCCCCGAGGGGAGCTCGGCTGCTACATCGTGAGCGATGGCACCTCGAAGCCCTACCGCATGCACATCCGTGGTCCGAGCTTCGTGAACCTGCAGACGCTCCCGCACATGATGCGTGGCGGCCTCATCGCCGACGCCGTCGCGGCCATCTCCTCGGTCGACCCGATCATGGGCGAGGTGGATCGCTGATGGCGCGCTTCTCTGAGGTCAACCTGGGCGTCGCCGGCGAGATGATCTCGCGCTACCCGCGTCCGAAGTCTGCGCTCATCCCGCTCCTGCACCTCGCGCAGGAGCAGGACGGCTACGTGGCCGACGACGCCATGGAGCACATCGCCGAGCTGGTCGGCGTCACCCCCGCTGAGGTGCTCGGCACCTGCTCGTTCTACGAGATGTTCAAGCGCGAGCCCGTCGGCGACTACCTCGTCAACGTCTGCACGAACATCGCCTGCATGCTGGTGGGGGGCGAGGAGCTGCTCCACCACGTCGAGAGCCGTCTCGGCATCAAGGCGGGCAGCACCACCGCCGACGGCGCGTTCAGCCTCGAGGACGTCGAGTGCATCGCGGCGTGCACCGAGGCGCCCTGCCTCCAGGTGAACTACCGCTACTTCACGAACATCACCAACGCCGAGGCCGACGTCCTCTTCGATGATCTGCGAGCCGGCCGCCGTGCCCATGAGGTGCCCAAGCACGGCGTCCTGGCCCGCGTGCGCCAGCAGATCCCCGCGGAGCGTCGAGCGGGCAACGCGGTGCCCGGCGACTCCGGCGAGCCCGTGTGGCTCCGCACCGCCGAGCCCACCGATGCAGGTGGAGCATGACCGTCACCAACGCCGCCCCGATCATCACCGCCCGATTAGGGAGGGACGACAGCCACACCCTTGAGGGCTACCTCGCGACCGGGGGCTACACCGGTCTGCGCAACGCCCTCGCCAAGACCCCGACGGCGGTCGGCGACGAGGTCAAGGCCGCCAGCCTGCTCGGCCGGGGTGGGGCCGGGTTCCCCGCCGGCACGAAGTGGGGTTTCTGCCCGCCGGGCGTGTGGCCGCGCTACCTCGTCGTGAACGGCGACGAGTCCGAGCCCGGCACCTACAAGGACCGGCTCCTCATGGAGCGCGACCCGCACCAGCTCATCGAGGGCGTGCTCATCGCCTGCTACGCCATCGGTGCGGCACAGGCGTTCCTCTACGTGCGGGGCGAGATGGCTCTGGCCCAGGAGCGGATCGCCCAGGCCCTCAACGACGCCTACGCCGCCGGCTACATCGGCAAGAACATCCTCGGCACCGACTACTCGGTCGACATCGTCCTGCACTGGGGCGCCGGCGCCTACATCGTGGGCGAGGAGACCGCCCTCATCGAGTCGCTCGAGGGCAACCGGGGCATGCCCCGCCTCAAGCCGCCGTTCTTCCCGGCTGCCAAGGGGCTCTACATGCAGCCCACCGTCGTGAACAACGTGGAGACGCTCTCCAACCTCCCGTGGATCCTCAATCACAGCGGGGCCGACTTTGCGGCGCTGGGCGCGGAGACGAGCCGCGGCACGCGCATGTTCGCGGTGTCCGGTCACGTGCGGAACCCCGGCGTCTACGAAGTGGAGTTCGGCGTCACCACCTTCGGCGACCTCATCTACGCCCCCGTCTACGGCGGCGGGATCCGCGACGGCCACACGCTCAAGGCCTTCATCCCCGGCGGCGCGTCGGCCCCGTGGTTCTTCGAGGAGCACCTCGACCTCCCGCTGGAGGCCGGAGCGGTGGGCGCGGCGGGTTCGATGCTGGGCTCGGGCGCCATCGTCGTGATGGACGACACCACCGACGCCGTGAAGGCGGCGTGGCGCATCGTGCGCTTCTTCGCCCGGGAGTCCTGCGGCAAGTGCACGCCCTGCCGCGAGGGCACCAGCTGGTTGGAGAAGGTGCTGCGCCGGATCCTCGACGGCCAGGGTCGCCCAGAAGACGTCGGGCTCCTGCTCGACGTGTGCGACAACATCAGCCCCGGGATCGCCTGGCCTCCGAAGCAGACCACGATCTGTCCCCTGGGCCCGTCCGCGGTGTCGCCCATCGCATCGGCGGTCGTCCGCTTCAAGGACGAGTTCATCGCCTACTGCGGGGGCACCGCCGAGTCGCCCGTCGCCATCCACGGCAAGGCCTACCTCCCCATGCCCACCCGAAAGCCGAGCGAGGTCGCCGGTGTCTGACACCCAGGCCCCCGCCGAGGCGGTCATCCTCACGGTCAACGGCAAGGAGATCGCGGCCCAGCCCGGCGAGCTCGTCATCGAGGCCGCCGAGCGCAACGGCACCTACATCCCGCGCTTCTGCTACCACCCGCGCCTGGAGCCGGTCGGCATGTGCCGGATGTGCATCGTCGAGATCGACACGGGCCGCGGCCCGGCGCTGCTGCCCTCCTGCATGATCTCCGTCGCGCCCGACATGGTGGTCGACACGGAGAGCGAGGTCACCAAGAAGGCACAAGATGGGGTCCTCGAGTTCCTGCTCGTCAACCACCCGCTCGACTGCCCGGTCTGTGACAAGGGTGGCGAGTGCCCGCTCCAAGACCAGACGATGTCGTACGGGCCGGGCGAGAGCCGATTCATCGAGGAGAAGCGCCACTTCGAGAAGCCGATCCCGATCAGCGACCTCGTGGCGCTCGACCGCGAGCGCTGCATCCTGTGCGATCGCTGCACCCGCTTCGCCAGCGATGTCGCAGGCGACACGCTGATCCACTTCCAAGACCGCGGCAACCAGACGCAGGTCAACAC
>JBKJSO010000002.1:0-5314 GCA_046595835.1 Acidimicrobiales bacterium
TGATGTTGATCGTGATCCCACGCGCCTTCTCCTCCGGCGCCTTATCGATCTGATCAAACGCCATCACCGTCACATTCGGGTTCGCCGCCGCCAACACCCGCGTGATCGCCGCCGTCAACGTCGTCTTCCCATGATCAATGTGACCCATCGTCCCCACATTCAAATGAGGCTTGTTCCGCTCGAACTTCTCCTTGGCCATGGTGGACTCCTGTGCTCGTTCTGACGTTCTGGCTGGCGGTGCGCTGGTGGCGGCGCCCGGACTCGAACCGGGGACAACTCGATTATGAGCCGAGTGCTCTAACCAACTGAGCTACGCCGCCTCGGGTGCGCGTGGAAAGGCCTCGGTTGGTACCGCGACCGGACCGAGCCCTCTGTGGGGATTGAACCCACGACCCCTTCCTTACCATGGAAGTGCTCTACCACTGAGCTAAGAGGGCGTACTGCTGGTGCCCCACCTGGCGGGGGAGCGACCCGCGAGCATAGGACCTGGGGCCCGACCAGGGCGAACCAGACAGGGCTGATCCGCGGCCCGGCCTGCTGGGCCGTACGACCCACGAGATTGCTGAAAACCCTTCAGAACCGCCCATCTGCGACCGATCCAGAGGGATGCGACTGGAACGACTCGTCATCGAAGCGGGCGAGAACACCTTCACGCTCGACCTCCACCCCCGGCTCACCGTGGTCGCTGGCATGGGGCAAGTCGAGCGCAACAGCCTCATCGGCGAAATCATCGGCGCCCTCGGTGGCAGCCGCAGCGGCGTGCACGTGGAGCTCGAGGAGCGCAGCGGGCGCCACCTGGCAGTGTTCCGCCCCCCCAGCGGTCGCCACCGCGTCGTCGACGTCGATACCTCCCGTGACGTGACCGACGAGCTCGTCGATGCCGACGGTCGTTGCGACCTGCTCGACCACGTCGGCCTCGGCTCGTCGAGCGCCCTTCGAACGATGCGGTTCTCGCCCGGCGACCTCTCGACGAGCAGCGATCGCGGGCGGGCGGTCGAGGTGCTCGCCGGGCTCGACCAACGGCGCGTCTGGGCGGCTGCCGAGGCCCTGCAGTCGGCGGAAGGTGAGCTGGCCTCTGAGGCCCTGGCGCTGGGCTCCGCCCCCGAGGACGCCGCGCTGATCGACCTCGTGGAGGAGCGACACCACGCAGTGGAGCGTGCCACCGATCGGTTCGAGTCCACTCGGCGGCGCACCTTCTACATCGGTGGCGTCGCCGCCGTCGCGACGCTCCCCGCTGTGCTGGCCGCAGGTGCCGCGGGCCTCGGCCTGCTCGGGGTGGCCGTCGTGGCCGTCATCGCGTCGCTCTTGGCGCGGACCCAGCTCCTCCGGGCATCAGAGGCGGAGACCCTGGCGCTCGCCGATGCCGGCGCGCAGTCCTACCTCGGCTTCCAGCTGCAGCGCGTGAACAGCCTCATCGGCGACGACACGAGTCGCCGCACGCTCATGGACGTAGCCGGTCATCGGCGCAGTGCGCTCGCCGAGTGGCAGCAGCTGGCTGCGGACATCCCGGTCGACTGGGCCCTCGAGAACCGCGACGAGATCCAAGCCGTCGCCCACCTCCGCCGAGGGGTCGACGCACTCGGCGCCCTGTCCAGCACAACCACCGTGCCGACGATCGCGGAAGCCGCCACCGATGGGTTGGCGCACGCTCTGGTCACCCGCCTGGCGGAGGCCCGGTCTGTGGCCGGGGAAGGGGTGCCCCTCCTCCTCGACGATCCCTTCTGCCAGCTCGACGCACCGGTGAAGCTCCTCCTCCTCGAGCTGCTCGGTCGGTCAGCGGGCGACCCACAGATCATCTTCCTCACCGAGGACGCCGACGTCGCCTCATGGGCCCGGTTGGAGGCCCTCGCCGGCGAGGTGTCCCTCATCGAGCCGGTGCCCGCGCACGAAGAGGCCCGGGACACCGCGATCACCCTCTAACTTCCAGGAATGGACCTCCGGCTCGCCACCGCCGACGACGCCGAATCCATCCGATCGATCTACAACCTCGAAGTCACGACCTCCACGGTGACGTTCGACCTCGTGCCCCGCACGCTCGACGACCAGCTGGCCTGGCAATCGGTGCGCTCGGGCGCACACGCCGTGGTCGTAGCGGAGATCGACGGCTTCGTCGCCGGCTTCGGGTCGCTCTCACCCTGGCGAGACCGTCCCGCGTACTCCACCACCGTGGAGGACTCCATCTACATCCATCGCGACCATCAGGGCGTCGGGGTGGGCAAGGCGCTGCTCGCCGAACTCATCACCACCGCCACCGCCCACGGGTTCCACGCCTGCATGGCCCGCATCGTCGGTGGCCACGAGGCCTCGATCGCCCTGCACCACTCGTGCGGCTTCGAGGTGGTCGGCACCGAGCGCGAGGTGGGCCGGAAGTTCAACCGGTGGCTCGACGTCGTCCTCATGGAACGGATGCTCACCTGATGTCCTCCCCCGACTCCTTCCCTCGCCAGAGCGCCCGCACGCAGCGCTTCACGCTCGGGACCCCTCGAGATGTGACGGTGTCGGCCGACGGCCAGCTGGTGGTGTTCCTGCGCTCCGCCGGACCAGAGGACCCTGTCACGGCCCTGTGGACCCTCGATCTCACATCGGAGCTCGAGCACTGCGTCGCCGATCCCCGGGCCCTCCTCGCCGACGGAGGTGACGACCTCCCCCTCGAAGAGCGGGCGCGACGCGAGCGGGCACGCGAGAGCGCTGCGGGCATCACCGCCTATGCAACCGATCGGCACCACCGCGTCGCGGTGGGCGCGCTGGCCGGGCGACTGGTGGTTGCCGACCTCCGGGCTGGAACGGCGCGCCTGCTCGACGCGCCGGGCCCCGTGGTCGACCCGCGCCCGGACCCAACCGGCACGAGGGTGGCCTGGGTGCGGGATCGGGCGCTCTGGGTTGCCGAGCTGGACGATCCCAGCTCTGCGCACCTGCTCGCCGGCGAGGACGACGCCATGGTGCGCTGGGGTGTCGCGGAGTTCGTGGCGGCGGAGGAGATGGACCGCTACCGCGGCTATTGGTGGTCGCCCGACGGCGACGCCCTGCTGGTCGCGCGGGTCGACGAGTCCCCCGTCGACCGCTGGTGGATCGCCGACCCCGCCACCCCGCAGCGACCCCCCGTCGAGGTGGCCTACCCGGCGGCCGGCACGGCGAACGCGGAGGTGTCGGCGTGGCTCGTCGCCCTCGACGGCGAGCGCACCGAGATCCGCTGGGACCACGAGGCATGGCCCTACCTCGCCCAGGGCGCCTGGGACGACCACGGCCCGCTCCTCGCGGTGCACCCCCGGGACCAGCACGCCATCGAGGTGTGGGGCATCGACGCGGTCAACGCATCCATCACGGTGCTCTGGGCCGATGCCGACGACGCGTGGGTGGAGCGAGCCCCGGGTACGCCGTGTCGGCTCGGCGACGGGCGCCTCGTCGTCACCTCCGACCGCGACGGCACCCGTCAGCTGCTCGTGGACGGCGTCGCCGTCACGCCCGGCGACCTGGTCGTGCGGGGCGTGTCCCACGTCGACGAGGACCGCATCCTGTTCACCGCCAACCCCCTCGACGACGCCACCATCCTCGATGTGTGGCGCTGGACGGACGGCCACCTCGAACGGCTGACGGACGGCACCGGCGTGCGGAGCGCGGTCGCCGGGGGCGAGGCGCTGGTGCTCCGCTCCGCGTCGCTCGACGACGCCGGGACTCGCACCCAGGTGGTCGGCGGTCCCATGCTCGCCAGCCATGCCGCCCGGCCACTCGTCGAACCATCGGTGGCCATCCACCATCTGGGGGCCAGGCGGCTGGCCACCGCCCTCCTGCTCCCACATGGCGCCGCGCCCGACGAGAGGCTCCCGGTTCTCCTCGACCCCTATGGCGGGCCACACGCGCAACGAGTCGTCCGGGCTCGCTCCGCCTACCTGTCCTCCCAGTGGTTCGCGGATCAGGGCTTCGCGGTGGTGGTGGTCGATGGACGAGGGACGCCGGGCAGGGGCGCCGCATGGGAGCGCTCGATCCACCTCGACCTGGCCGGGCCCGTGCTCGACGACCAGGTCGATGCGCTCGTCGCTCTGGCCGAGATCGAGCCTCGGCTCGACCTCTCGCACGTCGCCATCCGGGGCTGGAGCTTCGGGGGCTTCCTCGCCGCGCTGGCGGTGCTGCGACGCCCCGAGGTGTTCCACGCCGCGGTGGCCGGGGCGCCTGTCACCGACTGGCGGCTCTACGACACCTTCTACACGGAGCGCTACCTCGGCCACCCTGACGACGCCGTCGACCCCGGCATCTACGAGCGCAGCTCCCTCATCGCCGATGCTCCCAACCTCGAGCGACCCCTCTTGCTCGTGCACGGACTCGCCGACGACAACGTCGTCAGCGCCCACAGCCTCCAGCTCTCCTCGGCGCTGCTGTCCCATGGCCGGCCCCACCAGGTGCTCCCGCTGACCGGAGTGACGCACATGGCGTCACAGGAGGACGTCGCCGAGAACCTGCTCCTCCTGCAGCTCGACTTCCTGCGCAAGGCCCTCACCTAGCCGGAGTGCGGTGCCGGCGCACCGGCGCAGGCAGGAGCGAAGCGACACCCGCAGCCGCATGACAACGCGACGGCACCTAGCCGGAGTGCGGTGCCGGCGCACCGGCGGAGCCAGGAGCGAAGCGACGCCCGCAGCCGCATGACAACGCGACGACGCCCCGCCTGAAGCGGGGCGTCGTGGTGGGCCCGGAAGGATTTGAACCTCCGTAGGCAATGCCGACTGGTTTACAGCCAGTTCCCTTTGGCCACTCGGGCACGGACCCTTGGCCGTACGACGATAGCGGTCTCCCGTGGCCGCCTGGCAATCGTTCCGTGACTAGCGTTTCGGTCATGCCGAGCTTCGACGTCGTGTCCGAGATCGATCAGCAGGAGATCCGCAACGCAGTGGATCAGGCCGCCCGCGAGGTCACCACGCGCTACGACTTCAAGGGCACCGACAGCAGCATCGAGCTGTCCCCCACCGAGATCAAGCTCCACTCAGCCAGCGAGGACCGGCTGGCGGCGCTGCGAGTGCTCCTCGAGGAGAAGCTCGTGAAGCGAAAGGTGTCCCTCAAGGCCCTCGACTACCAGAAGGTGGAGGAGGCCTCCGGTGCGACGGCCCGCCAGCTCGTCAAGCTTGTGGCGGGCATCTCCAAGGAGAAGGCCACCGAGCTGAACAAGCACATCAAGTCGCTCAACCTGAAGGGCGTGCAGTCCCAGGTGCAGGGCGAGCAGCTTCGCGTCACCGGCAAGAAGCGGGACGATCTTCAGGCCGTGATCGCGGCCCTGAAGGAGCACGACTTCGGCATCCCGCTGCAGTTCAGCAACTTCCGCGACTGA
>JBKJSO010000140.1:0-4870 GCA_046595835.1 Acidimicrobiales bacterium
CGCAGGCGACCGGTGCCGCCGGGGAAGAGCGTCTGGAAGAGGTGCTCGAAGTTCTGCGACACGTCGGCAAAGGCGCCCGCGAAGACGTTGACGATCTCGGCGTCGATGGCTCGGATCACCTTGCCGAGGTCACGCCGGGAGGCCTTCACGTCCTCGAGCTGGGCCTCGAGGAACTGGTGGCGCTCCTGCAGAGCGTTGAACTCCTCGAGGGCGAGCGGATTGATCGGTCCCATCAGCCGGAGGTCACGCTCGAGCTCGCGCACCCGGGCGGTGGGCGTGGTGGCCTCGGCGATGACGGGCGCCGGAGCCGCCATGGCGGCATCGGGATCGATGTCGAGGTCGCGGCGGAGCGCCTCGACAGCCGCCTCGAGACGGAGCTTCACCTCCGCCTCCTCGAGCTCGGCGCGGCGAGCGCGCTCACGGGTCTCCTCCAGTCGACGTTCGACCCCGATGCGCTCCTGACGGAGCCCGTCGAGGCGCGTGGCGGCGGCGCGCTGGGCCTCGCTCTGCCGGCGACGCCGCTCGCGCAGCTCCGTGAGCTCGCCTTCGACCGTGGCCAGCCGATCCGTGACCAGCGCACTGAGACGATCGACGGCCCTCTGCTTGCCGTCGAGCTCCACCCGGCGCACCTCCGCGCCGCGACGGGCCTCCATCGACCCTTCGAGGCGGCCTTCGACCTCTGCCTGGCGGCGGCGCAGGAGCTGTCGGCGCTCCTCCAGCCCGGCACCGCGCACTTCGAGATCCGTGCGCAGCGCGCCGACGGTCGCGGCGCGCTCGTCGAGGTGGACCTTGGCGTCGGCCATCGCACGAGCCCTCTCGGCAGAGTCGGCCTCCTCTGCCTCGAGTAGCGGCAGTGTGAGATCGAGCTCGGCGACGCGTGCCTGCTCCCGACCGAGACGCTCGGCCAGCTCGTCGGCATGACCGCGCAGCCCTTCGGCTTCGGTGGTGGCGTCGCGGTGGTCGGCGTCGACGCGCTGGAGGCCGTCGGTGGCGGCCGTGAGGCGGCCGTCGTGCTCGTCGAGCTGGCGAGAGAGCGCCGCCTCGGCCTGGCGGGCTTCGTCGAGGAGCGAGCGGGCCCCGCGCAGGCTCGACTCGGCGTGGTTGGCCTCGGTGGTGGCGGCCTCAGCGCGCTGGCGCGCCTCCTCGAGGGCGGCTCCGGTGGCGCCGGTCGACGCAGTTCCGACCCGCCAGCCGGTGACGCCGAAGCGACCGCCTTCGCGGGTGACGACGATGGCGTCGGGGTGAGCCAGCGCGGCATCGACCGCTTCGGACCACCCGCCGTCGACCGCCACCGCTGCGCCGAGGAGGGCGTCGAGGAGCGCCTCCACATCCGGACGGGAGGCGCGGACGTGGCGGCGCACGGGCTCGCCGAGGGCGGGGGCCGTGCGACTCGTGCGGGTGGCGCCCAGTGCGAGCACGGCCCCGCCGACCGCACCATCGCCGTTGCCGTCGTGCAGCGCGGCGATCGCGGTGCGAGCGGCGTCGATGCCGTCGACGACCACCGCCGCGAGGGCCTCGCCGGCCGCGGCCTCCACGGCGGCATCCCAGCCGTCGTCGATCTCGACGAGATCGAGGAGCGTGCCGACCACGCCCGCCACCGATGCCAACCGTTCTGCGCCGGCGCGGGAGCGAGCCTGATCGAGGGCCAAGCTCAGCGCCTCGGCGCGTGCCGTCCAGGCATGACGGTCAGCGTCGGCGGATCGAAGGGCGGCCTCCGCCCCGGCCACCTGCGCCTCCGTCTCGGTGCGCGCCGACTCGGCGGCCTGTAGGCGCTCCACCAGTGGGCCCTCGGCCAGCTCGGCCTCGGCTGCCTCAGCCCGCAGGCGGTCGGCCTCGGCGGTGAGCCGGGCCACCTTGTCGTCGAGGGCCGAGAGGCGGGCACGCGAGCGGGCCAGCTCGGCCTCGCCCCGCTCCACGCCGGCGCGCAGGGCGGCCAGCTCGCCGCGCGCCTCCGCGGCGCGTCCCGCCGGGGCGGGCACGCCTTCGGACCACTGCTGCTCGTAGGTGGTGCGAGCCTCGGCCAGGGCTCCCTCGGCCCGAGCCAGCTCCTCGGCCTGGGGGGCCAGCGCGGCGGCCTCGAGATCGGCTTCGGCGAGGTCGGTGCCGAGGTGGGCGGCCTCCGCCTCGAGGGTGGCGATGACGGCTTGGTCGACGAAGGCACCGCGATCGCGATCGATGCCGCGCCGGCGCTCGGTGAGCACCGCCGCCAAGCCGCGGGCCTTCTCCCGGAGCGACTCGAAGCGCACAAGCGCGTCACCGAGGTCGTCGCCGCCGATCGTGCCCAGCTCGGACTCGGCCGCCACGACGGCGGTGTCGAGCTCGGCCAGCGCCTTGCGCAGGAGCTGCTCCTCGTTGGCCAGCTCGGCGCGAGCCGCCCCGCCGTCGCCGAGGCGTCGCTTGAGGGTGGTGAGCTCGCGCCCGGCGAGGAACACCTGCAGCGCTCGGAGCTCGGACACGACATCGCCATGGCGGCGCGCGGCATCGGCTTGGCGCTCGAGGGGGCGGAGCTGGCGCCGCACCTCGCGCAGAAGGTCGCCGAGGCGGGTGAGGTTGCCTTCGGTGGCGGCCAGGCGCCGCTCGGCCTTCTCCTTGCGCTTGCGGTACTTCAGGACGCCGGCGGCCTCCTCGAGGATCAGGCGACGGTCCTCCGGACGGGCGTTGAGCACCGCGTCGATCTGGCCCTGGCTCACGATCACGTGCTGCTGGCGACCCACCCCCGTGTCGGAGAGGAGGTCCTGGATGTCGAGCAGGCGGCACGGCACGCCGTTGATGGCGTACTCGCTGTCACCCGTGCGAAAGAGCGTGCGGGTGATCGAGACCTCGGTGAAGTCGATCGGCAGCAGCCCCGCGGAGTTGTCGATCGTGAGCGCCACCTCGGCCCGACCAAGCGCCGGGCGCTTGGAGGTGCCGGCGAAGATGACGTCGTCCATCTTCTGCGAGCGCACCGCGGAGGGGGCCTGGGCGCCGAGCACCCAACCGATGGCGTCGACGACGTTGGACTTGCCCGAGCCGTTCGGCCCGACGACCACGGTGACGCCGGGTTCGAGCTCGAGTGCGGTCGTGTCGGCGAAGGACTTGAAGCCCTTCAGCGTGAGCGTCTTGAGGAACATCCGAGCCCCGAACCTAGTGGTCGCGCGGCGAGCGGCGGAGCACCATCAGACCTGGCAACCCTCGCAGAAGTAGAGCGGTCGGTTGGCGAAGCGGGCCTTGGCCACAGGGGCCCGACAGCGACGGCAGGGCTCACCCTCACGGCCGTACACCTTCAGCTCGTCCTGGTAGTCGCCCGGCTTGCCGTAGAGGTCGACGAACGGGAAGTCGTTGACGGTGGAGCCCCGGTGCTTCACCGCCTCGTGGAGGGTCTCCACGAGGGCTCGGAACAGCCGGCGGATCTCCTGGCTCGACAGCTGGCTGGAGATGCGGTCGTGGCGCAGGCCCGCTTCCCAGAGGATCTCGTCGCTGTAGATCGGGCCGATGGCTGCCACCACCTCGGGATCCATCAGCAGGGCCTTCAGCTTCACGCTGCGGGCCAGGATCAACCGGGCGAAGGTGGTCCAGGACACGGTGTCGGCCACCGGGTCGAGGCCGCCGGACGCGATCGAGGGCACCTCGTCGGACAGCGCATCGCTGGCCACCACGAAGGTCTGCGCCGTGCCCGAGGGGTCGACGAGGCGGATCTGGCCGCCCTGGGTGAAGGAGAAGACGACCATGATGCCCTTGGGCGGCACCGACTTCGGCGCCACCTTCTCGAGGCGACCGGCCTCGCCGAGATCGATCACCAGCAGCTCGCCGTTGTCGAGGTTGCCGACAAGGTGGCGACCCTTGCGGTCGACCGACTTCACCTTGGCGCCCTCCAGGCGGCTCTGGAACACCTTCTTGTTGCCGTTGTGGCGGGTGACCTTGGCGCCGGTGACCTCCGGGGCCTTGAAGCGCTTGCCCACGGCCTCCTTCTCCAGCTCCCGGCGAACCGTCTCCAGCTCGGGCAGCTCAGCCATGGTGGATCTCCCTCAGGTTGTCTTCGACGTCGGGGCCGCCGAGGGCGGCCGCTGTGTCGGTGGTGGTGTCGATGGTGGTGGCGGGGATCGCCGCCGCGATGTCCGTGGAAGCGCTGAGCGTGACGACGGCGTTTCGGGCCGCGGCCTGCTCGGCCTGCTTCTTGGAGCGCCCCACCCCCTGGCCACGCGGCTCACCGTCGATGGTGACCGTGACGTAGAAGGTGCGAGCGTGGTCGGGACCGGTGGCCTCCACCTCGTAGCGCGGCGGGCCCAGGAGGAGACGAGCAGCCAGCTCCTGGAGCCGGCTCTTGTGGTCCGCACCATCGAACTGCGCCGTGGCGAGGCGGGGCCCGAGGATCGTGAGCACCAGCGACGTTGCTCCCTCGAGGCCCTGAGCCAGGTAGACGGCGCCGATGATCGCCTCCATGGCATCGGCCAGGATCGACGGCTTCTCCCGACCGCCAGAGAGCTGCTCACCCTTGCCGAGCAGGAGGTGGTCCCCCACGCCGAGCTCCTCGGCCACCTCCGCGAGGGCGACCGAGTTCACGACGGTCTTGCGGATCTCTGTGAGGTCGCCTTCGTGCAGGTCGTCGTGGGTGCGGTACACGTGATCGGTGACCACCACGCCGAGCACGGAGTCACCGAGGAACTCCAGGCGCTCGTTCGACGGGTGTCCGGCATGCTCGGCGCACCAGGATCGGTGCACGAGCGCGGGCGCGAGGAGGTCGGGGGCGAGGTCGAGCCCGAGGCGCTCGATCAGTCGTGCCAGGCCAGGTACCGGGAGATCGATGACGGCCTCTTACAGTCGGCCGACGACGTAGTCGACCGCGTCGCGCACCGTCTTCAGGTCTTCGAGATCCTCGTCGTCGATGCGAAAC
>JBKJSO010000233.1:0-3451 GCA_046595835.1 Acidimicrobiales bacterium
CAGCGTGGCGTCCACGGTGACACCGGTGGTCGCGACCACCGCCGCTGCGGAGACCCTGGCCAGCCGGCTCGACACGGTGGCGACGATGATCAACGCCGACCTGCACACTCGCGTCTACGCGGTCGACCTCGGCAGCTTCGACACCCACGCCAACCAGGCCGCCACGCACCAGGCGCTGCTCGGCGAGGTCGACACAGCGCTCGGCTCCTTCCTCGACCAGGTCGGCGACCGACCCGTGACCGTGCTCGTGTACAGCGAGTTCGGGCGCCGCGTCGTGCCCAACGCGAGCGCGGGGACCGACCATGGCCGCGCCGGCACCGTCCTGCTGGCGGGCACGGTGCGGCCGGGCCATCACGGCGAGCCACCCCCGCTCGACCGCCTCTCGGACGGCGACCTCACCACCACGGTCGACTTCCGCGCCGTGTACGGCGGCGTGCTCGAAGGGGTGCTCGGCATCAAGGCCTCCGACGTCCTCGACCGCCCGCCAGCGCCGCTCCTGCTCGTGTGAGACGCAGACGAGCAGCCTGCGTCAGGCGGCGCCGCCGTAGCGCTCGACGAGGCGCGGGATGCGGGTCACGAAGCTGAGCTTCTCGAAGCAGGCGGTGGCCCCGCGCGCCCGACTGCGGGTGAACGTCTCCTCGACGGCGTGGGCACTGACCACGAGGATGCGCGCGTTGGGGCAGCACTGCCTGAGCTCGGGAAGGGCCGATAGGCCATCCCGGTTCGGCATGTAGAGATCGAGGATCACGAGGTCGGGGCAGACGATCGACAGGCTGGCAATGCAGTCGTCGCCATCCACCGCCTCGGTGACCTCGGCCCCGAGGTCTTCGAACGCCATTCGGTAGAGCAGCCGGATGTCCGGCTCGTCATCACAGATCAGCACCCGCACAGGGTCACCGTAGGCACCGGACGATCCCGACGCCATGGATAGGGCGGATGTCGCCTCCGCAGGCAGACGAGATCTCATTACGATCCGCGCTCATGACGACCACCTCGCTCGAGCGCTACGCCGCCGGCCGCGCGTTCAGCAACTGGGACGCCCCGTCGATGTACCAGGCCGAGGCCGCTGATCTGGCCTGGTCGCGCACGATCGGCTTCTTCGACGCTCACCTTCGTTAAGCGTCTCCTGTCACGTTTGTTCGTTAAGCGTCCCTCCTGTCACGTTTGCGGTGCTGGCACACTGGGTAGGTCGCGACGAGCCGACACCGGCGCAGGGAGGCCGCCCGAGGATGACTGACGCGTTCTCCATGGTCCTCCCAGTCGATCTGACGACGCCTCGAGCGGCGCGCGATGCCGTGGCGGAGCGCTTCGGGACCGAAGCCCGCTGCGGAGATCTGGTGCTGTGCATCTCCGAGGTGGTGACCAACGCGGTGCGCCACGCGGGAACCGTCGGTCGGATGACCGTGTCGCGCGACCGGCACATCCTCACGGTGGAGGTGGCAGACGGCAGCCGCGACCTCCCGGTGAGGCGTCCCCCGTCGAGCATCGCGGCGAGCGGGCGCGGCTTGCGGATCCTGGATCAGCTCGCCCTGCAGTGGGGGACCCGACGAACCTCGGACGGCAAGATCGTGTGGTTCGAGTTCGATCTGACAACCAGCGCGTGAAGCGGGCCACCGCCATCGGCCTGGCCCACGCGCTGGCCGGGGCCGGCACGGTCGAGGAGGTGCACGACGCCATCCAGCGCGGCCTGCCGGCGCTGCTCGACGCCACGCTCGCGAGCCTCGCCATCCTCGACGTCGACGAGGGCGAGCTCTACCTCCGGCCTAGCGTCGGGGTTCCGTCCGACCTCACGGCACGCTACGAGCGGGTGCCGCTCGACAGCCCCGTGCCGATCGCCGAGGCCGTTCGGACAGGCACGATCCTCGTGGTGGAGGACCAGGACGCGTGGCGGCGGCAGGTTCCCCCGGCCGTCATGGAGGATGTCATCGCAGCCGGGGTCGTCACCGCGGTGTTCGTGCCGCTCACGGACGGCACCGGAGCCGTGATCGCGGCAGTCGGCGTGTCGTGGGATCGGAGGATCGAGGTCGATGGCCTGGCGCTGGCGACCCTCGAGAGCGTCGCTCAGCTGTGCGAACAGGCACTCGAACGAGCCCGGACCACCGACCTCGCCGCCCGACGAGCTTCGGACCTCGCCCGGCTCGCCGTGCACCTCGCCGATGCGATGACGGTCGAGGAGGCCCTCGACGTCGTCACCACCCTCGGCCCGGAGCCGGTCGGCGCCCTGGCCACCAGCATCGGCCTCATCGACCACGACGCAGGCGTCCTGCGAACGCACCACGGCGAGGCGGTCGACGACGGCATCAGCCGTCAGTTCGCTGACCCACGCCTCGACGCGCATCTCGCCTTCACCGACGCGGCCCGCACCGGCGAAGCCGTGCTCATCGAGGACTACGACACCTACGCAGCTCGCTACCCCCAGAGCGCATCGTCCACCACGAGCCTGGGTTTTGGCGCCCGGGCTGCGGTGCCGATCTGCTCGAGCAGCGGGGAGACGTTAGGTTCGATCGTGCATGCGTGGGCCGGGCCGCGCTCATTCGACGAGGCTCTCACCTCCACGATCACGACCATCGCCGAGATGGCCGGGCAAGCGATCGAACGGGCCCGTCTCCTCGAGCGGATCCAACGCGACGCCGATCGCAACGAGGCGTTGGCCGGTCTGGCCGAGCTCCTCGCCGCCGCCCGCACGAGCGACGAGGTGGCCGGTGTGATCGCACTGCACGCGCCCGACGCTGTCGGTGCCGACACCGCCAACGTCGCCGTCCTGCTCCCCGGTGCGGAGCGATTGATCGTGCGCCACCATCCCGCCGTGGACACCATGATCGCCGAGCGCCACACCACCGTGTCGCTTGAGGCGCTCATCCCGCACGCGGAGGTCATCAGAGACGGCGGCATGGTGGTGTTCGAGGACCTCGAGGCCTTCAACGCCCGGTACCCCCACCTGGCTGATGAGCTGCGGAGCATCGGAGGACAGACGTGCGCGGTCATCGCGCTACCCGACTCGACGGGCCGACGGATCGGTGCGCTGGGGCTCGCGTGGACCGAGCGCACCCGGATCGGCGACCACACCCGCGCCACCATCGTCGCCCTGGCCCGACTCTGTGCCCAGGCGCTCGAGCGAGCTCAGCTCTCCGACGCCGAGCATCGACTCGTCACCGCCCTCCGCGACAGCGTGGTCACCCCGCTTCCGTCGATGGGCGGTCTCTACACGGTGGGCCGGTACCTCCCAGCGGCGAGGCGCATCGGCATGGGAGGCGACTGGTACCAGGGCATCGCCCTCGACGAGCACCGATACGGCCTCGTCGTGGGCGACGTCGCGGGGCACGGCATCACCGCGGTGGGCGAGATGGCCCAGCTCCAGGCCGTCATCGGGGCCCTCGTGCGCCTCGACACCTCCCCGGGCGACGTGTTCCCACAGACGACGGCGCTGCTCCGCGCCAGCGAGACGGTCGTC
>JBKJSO010000257.1:0-25649 GCA_046595835.1 Acidimicrobiales bacterium
ATGTGCTTCATGGTACCTTACTCTGATCATGAGACAAAGATCCCATGAAGGACCCGACCCGAGAGAAGGCGCCATGAGCACAGGAACCCCCATCGCACGAGCTGCGGGCGAAGGCGATCGGCGCTGGTTCCACGGCGGTGGCACCCACACGTGGAAGCTCAAGGAGGAGGACACCGGCGGCGCATTCTTCCTGTTCGAGGACGCGATGACGCAGGGGAAGATGACGCCGCTGCACGCCCATCCCGACAGCGACGAGACGGTGATCGTGCTCGAGGGCGAGATCCTCGTGCACACCGACGGCGTCGAGCACGTGGTGGCCGCAGGTGGCATCAACTACACGCCTCGCGGCGTGCCGCACGCCTTCTCGGTGCTCTCGGCCACGGCACGGCTGCTCACGTTCCAGACACCGGGGAGCGCGCAGGCCTTCTACTGGAACGCCAGCGAGCCGGCCACCGCCGAGGGCGACGGCCCCGTCGACTTCGACGAGGTGGGCCGGGTGGCCCAGGAGACCGGCGCCACCAAGCTCATGGGCCCGCCGCCGTTCGCGATGGCGGTGACGCCGTAGCCTCGGTGCATGCTCGATGACCCTCGCCGTGCCGCTCGCGGGCGGCGGCTGCGGGAGGAGCTCGAGGAGAGCGGCTTCTCGTTCGTGGGCTCCGAGGCGGGGCAGGTGATGCTGCTCGACGAGGTCGTGCACGCCGTCCACCCCCACGTGCACGAGCGGCGCGTGGCGAGCATGGGCGCCATCGTCGACCCCCGCGCTGATCCCGCCACGTGGGAGGCCGGCACTGATCTCCACATCGTCGAACGACCCATCGCCGAACAACCCCTGGCGTGGGCGCGGCGCTTCGCCGACGGTCTGTCGAGCTGGCTGATCCGCCGCTCCGATGGTCAGGCGGCCTGGGCGGTGTTCGACCGACCGGCTGGGTCCGAGCGCGACCTCCGGGTCCTTGCCGAGGCTCTCGAGGCCACGGTCGTCCAGCGGCACCCCTCAGGCGCTGTGCGCGTGGTCAACCATGCGGGCGTGTGGCGCTGGGAGCGCTTCGACTGGCACCACGAGCCCCCGGTGTCGGCCTGGCTCGACGCTCTCGCCACTGGGCCGGATCACGGGGATCCTGCGGTGCTGCGGGCACTGCTGGCCTTCGCGGTGCACGATCTGGGCGCGTGGGGGATCGGTGCGCTGCTCATCTACCGGCCCGACGCGGAGCCGGGCCCTGTGGTGGAGGAGCGCCTGCCCCTGCCTCCGTTCCTCGACATCCGACGCCCCATGGCCCTGGCCCCGCTGCGACACGCGCTCTCGCAGGTGGACGGCGCCGCCATCTTCGACGCGTCGGGCACGCTGCGGCAGCTCGGTGTGCGGCTCGTGCCGAGTGCCGACGCCGAGGAGACGGTGGAGGGCTACCGGGGCATGCGCCACACCTCGGCTCGCCGGTACAGCTTCGACGATCCGAACGCCACGGTGATCGTGGTCAGCGAGGACGGCCCGGTGACCGTGCTGCGCAGCGGTGAGCTCCTTGGCGCCTCGCCGCCGGCGGCGACGAACGACGGCTGATCAGGTCTCCACGGCACCGCCGCGCGTCGTGGTGAGAGGCACCTCGCCGGCGATGCGCGGGACCTCGATCTCGGCAGTGACGGTCCCGGCGCGCTCCTCGTAGCGCACGACGTTGAGCACCGCCCCGTAGACGATGAGCCGGCCGTAGAGGAGCAGCCACCCGAGCACCGCGAACACCACGCCGATCGAGCCGTAGAGCGCAGAGGACCTGGCGATCATCCGCGGCACGAACAGGGTGCCCACGGCCTTGAGCACCTCGAAGCCCACCGCGACGAGCACCGCGCCGGGGAGATGGGCCTTCCAGCCGACGTGGCTGTTGCCGAGCGTCAGGTACGTCCACACGAAGAGCACCGTCGTCAGTGTGAGCCCGAGCAGGATCGTGAGCGGCTTGAGGGGCGCGGGCGCCCAGCGCAGCAGCGGCCCAAGGGCGGCCGTGGCGAGGAACAGCACCCCCGCCCCCGCGAGCCACTTCAGGGCGATGGCCTTGTCGAGCAGACCCCGGCCCTGGACCTGCCAGGTGGCGTTGAGGGCGGCTTGGATCGACCCCGCCACGCCCAGCCCCGACCACAGCAGGCCAACCAACCCCACGATCGAGGCCGCCTTGCGACTGCCTTCCGCGGTGGTGAGCGCGTCACGAACGGTCTGCGCCGCGGTACCTCGGAGACCGAGGTCGTTGATGAGCTGCACCGCGAAGTCGGACTTGGCGGATGACACGAACCCGACAATGGCGATGACGACCAGCAGGAGGGGGAAGAGTGACACGAAGGTGGCCAGCGCCACCGACGAGGACAGCGGTCCGCCTCCGACTGCGCCGAAGCGATCGGACACGCGCAGCACGGCATCGAGCCACGGCCAACGGGCCCGCCACCGCGCAAGATCGAACACCCTGGGAACGTACCCCGGGACCACTAGGTTCGAACCCGTGCTGCCCCCCGACCTCGATCCGGATCGCATCCCTGCGCACATCGCGTGCGTGATGGACGGCAACGGGCGCTGGGCCACGCGGCGCGGCCTGAAGCGCACCGAGGGCCACGCGGCGGGGGAGGAGGCGCTGTTCGACGCGGTGGAGGGCGCCCTGGAGCTCGGTGTGCGCTGGCTGACCGTCTACGCCTTCTCCACCGAGAACTGGCGTCGTCCTGCCGACGAGGTGCGCTACCTCATGGCGTTCAACGAACGCCTGCTGCTGACCCGGCGCGACGAGCTCGACAGCAAGGGCGTGCGCGTGCGCTTCATCGGCCGCAAGGGCTGGCGGGTGCCGAAGCGGGTGCAGCGCCACATCGACGACACCGAGGCGATGACCGCACACAACCGGCGGATGACCCTCACGTTCGCGTTCAACTACGGCGGCCGGGCCGAGATCATCGACGCCGTCCAGGCCCTCGTGGCCGAGGGCACTCCGGCCGGCAAGATCACGGAGAAGGCGATCCGATCGCGGCTCTACGCGCCCGACATGCCCGACCCTGATCTGGTGGTGCGCACCTCCGGCGAGCACAGGATCTCGAACTTCCTCCTGTGGGAGATGGCCTACAGCGAGCTCATCTTCACCGAGACGCTCTGGCCCGACTTCCGCCGCGAGCACCTCTTCGAGTCCGTGCGCGAGTTCCAACGGCGCGAACGACGCTTCGGTGGCGTGGAGCAGTAGCGCGCCTCACCGATCGAGGTATGCAACAACGCGGTTGGTGACTGCGAGCGCCCGCTGCACCGCGAGCACGGGATCGCCGAGGTCCGGCGGGATGCTCGGGGGAGGCGGCAGCTCGAGGGCGGGTGCCTCGAGCGTTGCGATGGCCCGAGCCACGGTGGTGGCCAGCCGCACCGCCTCGGGCTCGACGGTCCACAGCGCCTCGAAGGTTCCCTCCGGTCGCTCCCACCCCGCCAGCACGGCTGCCGAGCGCGGGGCGTCGCACACCACCGACCATTCGCGGCGCACAGGGGACTCGTGGGGCAGGGCGATCTCGTGGACCCGGTCGCGGTGGGCGCTGGCGGGGAAGTCGGCGAACACGATCGTGGCGTCGGCCGACGACGCCATCTCGCCCCACCGGTGGCCGGCCCGGCGAAAGAGGTCCGCCCGCTGGAACGCCGCCACGAGGTGAGCGCGCTCTGCGCGCGCGGAGCACTCGTCCTCGATGGCACGGCTCAACGCCAGCATCGTGCGTCGGCCGATGACGGCCACGGAGAGATCGGGACGGGCGGCTCGAAGCGCCGCGAAGATCGACGGGCCCGTGGCCGCCGCGGGCGGCGTGGTGGTCCGCGCTAGCTCGATGGCGGCCTCCAGGGAGCGCCCGCCGGCGCGTGCGGCCACCACGTGCTGGATGCGGGTCACCTCCGACTCGGGGTAGCGGCGATGTCCGCTGGCGAGCCGCTCGGGCGCCGGGAAGCCAAAGCGGCGCTCCCACGCTCGCAGCACCGGCACGCTCACCCCGGTACGAGCGGACACGGCGCTGATGGTGAGGCCCCCTTGGGGAGATGTAGACACGAGGTAGAGATTATCTCAATATCGTGTAGACTTGCGACCTTCGCACCACAGCACGCCGCTGGCACGGCGTCCGTCACTCCCTGGAGCACCTCGATGGCGATGAGGATCGACACCGCACCCCGTTCGCACCCGCAGGTCCACCTCGACGACCACGTCGTGCTGCTCGACGAGCGGGGTCGTCCCACCGGCACCGCAGTCAAGGCCGACGTGCACTCCGACCAGACCCCCCTGCACCTCGCCTTCTCCTGCCACATCGTGCAGCGCGACGGATCGGTGCTCCTCACGCGCCGCGCCCTCCACAAGCGAACCTGGCCTGGCGTGTGGACCAACGGCTGCTGCGGCCACCCGCAGATGGGCGAGACGCTCCGCCAGGCCGTCACCCGTCGCCTGGCCGAGGAGCTTGGAGCCAGCCCGGCGGCCATGACGATGGCCCTGCCCGACTTCACCTACCGCGCCGAGATGCGCGACGGCACCGTGGAGCACGAGCTGTGCCCGGTGGTGGTGGCCCTGGTCGACCTCGTGGGCCTCCCCGATCCCGCTGAGGTGATGGACCACGTGTGGACCTCGTGGCCCGATCTCGTGACCCGGGCCCAGAACGCCCCCGCAACGTTGAGCCCCTGGAGCGTGGAGCAGATCCACCAGCTGTCGTCGCTGCCATCGCTGGCGGCGTGGTTCGACCACGCCCCGGCGGTGCGCTCGGCCGCCCTCCTCGATGCGTCCGTGTCGATCCCCGAACGCACGCCTCGCGCGACGCCGCCGCGCGTCGCAGTCGGCGCGGGGGCCATCGCCCACGTGAGCGAGCCGCTGGCGGTCCTGCTGGACGACTTCATCCGCGACCGCTCCGCCTCGGTGATCGCGCTCGATCCCAACCTGGCCGAAGTGACCGACGAGATCGAGGCGCTCGTGCGGGCCGGCGGCAAGCGCCTGCGCCCGGCGTTCGTGTACTGGGGGCATCGGGCCACGGGGGCTGCCCACGACGACGAGGTGCTCCGCCCCGCGGCGGCGGTCGAGCTGCTCCACACCTTTGCGCTGCTCCACGACGACGTGATGGACCGCTCGGCCGTCCGCCGAGGCCGCCCGAGCGCGCACGCGGCCCTCGCCCAGCTCCACGAGGGCACCCTCGACCTCGGTCACGATCGAGCCGACGACGAGAGCGCGTGGTTCGGGTGGAGCGCGGCGATCCTCGCCGGCGACCTCACCTATGTGTGGGCCGACGAGCTCTTCGAGGCGGCGGAGCTGCCGGCCCCGGTGCTGTGGCGAGCGCGGCGTGTTTTCACCGAGCTGCGCACCGAGGTGATCGCGGGCCAGTACCTCGACCTGCGCCTGGCCGCCGATTCGTCAGCGCGCGAGGCCGGTGCCGCTCGCGTGGCGCTTCTCAAGTCGGCTCGGTATACGGTCACCCGGCCCCTGTTGCTGGGCGCCGCACTCGGCGAGATCGACGCGGCCGCCCACGTCCACGAGGCGCTCGGTACCTACGGTGACGCGGTGGGGCTGGCCTTCCAGATGCGCGACGATCTGCTCGGCCTGTTCGGCGATCCGAACGAGACGGGCAAGAGCCGCGTCGACGACCTGCGCGAGGGCAAGCGCACGGTGGTGATGCTCCGGGCGCTGCGGCTGGCCGATGGCCCGGGGCGGGCGGTGCTCCAGCACGCCCTCGGCAACCCGTGCCTCGACGAGGACGGCGCGGAGCGGGTGCGACAGGTGGTCGCTGACTCGGGCGCCCTCGCTTCTGTCGAGGCGCTCGTAGCCGCGCAGCACACGATTGCGCTCGAGGCCATCGACGGGGTGATCCCCGAGCCGGCCCGCAGCGCCCTTCGGCAGCTCGCCGGTCTCGCGATCGAGCGGTGCGGATGATGGCGGGCCGCCGTTTGCCGGCGCGCAAGGTCGTCATCGTCGGCGCAGGCCTGGGTGGCCTGAGCGCGGCGTGTCATCTGACCGGCGCTGGGCATGACGTCACCGTGATCGAGGCCGGCGACGGGCCCGGCGGGCGAGCGGGATCACTCGAGCGCGGCGGCTATCGCTTCGATACCGGGCCCACGGTCCTCACGATGCCGCACCTGATCGAGCGGTGCTTCCAGGCAGCCGGTGTCGACGGATCGGATCTGCTCGCCCTGCGACCGGTCGACCCCATGTACCGGGCGACCTTCGCCGACGGCAGCGAGCTCCGAGTGCGTCACGGGCGCGACGCGATGACCGAGGAGATCCGCGCCGTCTGCGGCCCGAAGGAGGCGGCTGCCTTCGCCGGCTTCTGCGACTGGCTCACCAGGATGTACGACCTCGAGATGCCGCGGTTCATCGAGCGGAGCTTCGACTCCCCGTTCGACCTGGCTCGCCCGCTGCGGCCCGCCCTCGAGCTCGTCCGCCTCGGAGCGTTCCGCAAGCTCGCCCGCACGGTGGCCCGCCACTTCGACGACGAGCGGCTGCAGCGCATCTTCAGCTTCCAGGCGCTCTACGCCGGCCTGGCGCCCTACGAGGCCCTCGCCATCTACGCGGTGATCACCTACATGGACACCGTGAACGGCGTCTTCGTGCCGGTCGGCGGCATGCACCAGCTCCCGTTGGCGCTGGCGGCGGCCGCCAAGAAGGCGGGCGCATCGTTCCGGTACGACACCCGTGTCGAGCGCATCCTCCTGCGGCACGGCACGACCGGGCCGGTGCAGGGTGTGCGCCTCGAGGGCGGCGAGGTGGTGGCCGCCGACGTGGTGGTCGCCAACCCCGACCTGCCCGTCGCCTACCGCACGCTGCTGCCAGGCCTGGAGGCGCCGCGTGCGGCGCGCCGGGGCAGCTACTCGCCATCCGCGCTGGTGTGGCACGTCGGGGTTCGTGGTGCGCTCCCGCCGGGTGTGGAGCACCACAACGTGCACTTCGGCGGGGAGTGGGAGGGCGCGTTTCGCGCGCTGCTGCGCGATCGCACTCGCATGCCCGACCCGTCGCTGCTCGTGAGCGTGCCGTCGCTGCACGAGCCGTCGATGGCGCCCCCGGACTGCCATGCGCTCTACGTGCTCGAGCCGGTCCCCAATCTCGACGGACGAGTCGACTGGTCGAGCGAGCGCGGACGGGCCCGCGCTGAGCTCGAAGGCCATCTCGAGCGCCTCGGCTACCCGACCGACATCGAGGTGGAGCAGCTCGTCGACCCGCGCGACTGGGAGGCCCAGGGCATGGAGCGCGGCACGCCCTTCGCGCTCTCGCACCGATTCTTCCAGACGGGGCCGTTCCGTCCGGGCAACCTTGAGCGCCGGGCGCCGGGGCTGGTGTTCACGGGATCGGGCACCCAGCCCGGGGTCGGTGTGCCGATGGTGCTCGTGTCGGGCATGCTCGCGGCGGCGCGCGTCGAGGCGATGGAGAAGCGATGACGGTCACCCTCGAGGAGTCCTACGCACGCTGTCGAGCGCTCAACAAGCGCTACGGCACCACGTACTACTGGGCCACCTTCGCCCTGCCCCGGGTGAAGCGACACCACGTGTGGGCCCTCTACGGCTTCTGCCGCTACGCCGACGACATCGTCGACGACCTCGGCCCCGTGCCGGTCGACGTGCGCGCGAAGGCCCTCACCGAGCTCGGTGACCGGCTCCTCGACGACCTCGCCGCCGGGTCGTCGGACCATCCGGTGCTCAAGGCCGTCGTGCACACGATCCGCGCCTTCGGACAGGATCCCGAGTGCTTCCGCCGGTTCCTCGACTCGATGGCCATGGACCTCACGGTCACGACCTACGACACCTGGGACGATCTCCTCGGCTACATGGACGGTTCGGCGGCAGTGATTGGCGAGATGATGCTGCCTATCCTCGAACCGCTCGACCCCGCCGCGCTCGGCCCCGCCCGGGATCTCGGCCTGGCCTTCCAGCTCACCAACTTCCTCCGTGATGTGGCGGAGGACCTCGATCGAGGCCGCGTGTACCTGCCTGCGGAGGACCTGCGCCGCTTCGGTGCCGATCCGCACCGCCGCGTCGTCGACGACCCGTGGCGGGCGCTCATGCGCTTCGAGATCGATCGCTGCCGAACGCTCTACCGATCGGCCGACGCCGGCCTCGCCCTGCTGCCGCCCACCTCGGCTCGTTGCATCCTCGGTGCCCGCACCCTCTACTCCCAGATCCTCGATCGGATCGAGGCGGCTGACCTCGACGTGTTCAGCACGCGCGCCACCGTGCCCACGTGGCGGAAGGCCACCACGACCGCGCGCCTCGTCTTGCGAGGGGCCTAATCCGTGTCCGCCATGACCGCCGTCGCCGTGCTCGTCGGGTGGTTGGCTGGCACCGTGCTGCTGTGGCGGATGCGCACGCCTCCGCCCATCACGGCGCCCAGTGCCCAGGTGGCCGCGACATCGGTGATCATCCCCGCCCGCGACGAGGCCGGCGCGCTCCCAGCGCTCCTCGCATCACTGGCCGCGCAGAACCGCCCGCCGCTCGACGTGGTGGTGGTCGACGACGGCAGCACCGACCGCACCTCCGTCGTGGCGGCCGCGGCGGGAGCGACCGTGGTGCCAGCGGGCGCGCCTCCCGCCGGGTGGCTTGGCAAGCCGTGGGCCTGCCATCAGGGTGTCCTGGCGGCCAGTGGCACGCGGCTCGTGTTCCTCGACGCCGACACCCGCCTCGCCGCTGACGCCCTCGAGCGCCTCGTTGCCGCCCACGACGCCGGGGCGGGCGACGGGCTGCTCTCCGTGCAGCCGTACCACGAGGTGCGACGCGCCTACGAGCAGCTGTCGGCGTTCGCCAACGTCGTGCCCGTGCTGGCCAGCGGCATGGCCCGCGCCGGGCGAACGTCGCCGTGGGGGCCGCTCCAGTCGGTGGCCTTCGGTCCGTGCCTCGTGACCACCCGTGACGCGCTCGAGGCCGTCGGTGGCTTTGCCGCGGTGCGATCGTCGATCGTCGAGGACCTGGCGCTGGCTCGGGCCTACCGGGCCGCGGGGCGGCCGGTTCGCTGCTTGGGCGGCGGGTCGAGCGTGCGCTTCCGCATGTACCCCGACGGCGTGCGGTCCCTCATCGAGGGATGGACGAAGAACCTGGCCGTGGGCGCATCGCAGGCACCGCCGCTCTCGACGATCGCAGCGGTGGCATGGGTGCTGGCCGTCGCCGGCGTCGGCGCGGCGGGGTTGATGGCCGTGGCTCGATGGCTGCTCGGCGGCGGTACGCCCCCTCTCGCCGTGGTGCTGGCCTGGGTGGCAGTGAGCGCCCAGCTGTGGTGGATGCTGCGGCGGCTGGGCTCGTTCCGGTGGTGGTGCTGGGTGGTCTTCCCGGTGCCGCTCGCCGCGTTCACCGCCCTGTTCCTGCGATCGCTCGTGGTGCGGGTGTCGGGGCGGCCGGTGATGTGGCGGGGCCGTCGCATCGAGGCCCGGTCCGGAGTGCGCTGAGGTGCCCGCCCTGCACCTGTCGACTCTGGCGATCGCGGCGGCCAACGTCGTCGCCTGGGCGGTGATCCACGCCGGCACCGGCTATGGGGTGCACCGCCTGCCCGTGACGCGACTCCAGCACGATGGGTGGCTGCTCAGGGCCCGATCTGCCGAGGACGACGGCCGCCTCTACGAACGGCTGCACATCCGCCACTGGAAGGACCGCTTGCCGGAGGCCGGCGCCCTCTTCGCCGGCGGCGTCACGAAACGGCATCTGCCGGGCCGGGACCGCGTCGGTCTCGAGCGCTTCGTGGCGGAGACGCGTCGGGCCGAGCGCGGGCACTGGCTGGCCATGGCCGGTGGGCCGATCGCCGTGCTCTGGAACCCGCCGATCGGTGCGGTGCTGATGGTGGGCTACGGCGTGGCGGTGAACGCGCCGTTCATCGTCGTGCAGCGCTACAACCGGCTGCGCGTGGCGCGGCTCCTGCGCCGCTCGGCAGAGCGCTCCAGCAGGTCGACCTGATCGGGGGTGTGGGCGCGGTCGCGGGCGAACGGAAGCAGCATCCCGAACGGCTCGCCGCCGCGTCGATGGTGATCGCCGTGAGCGGAGCGCACCCACTCGAGGTAGCGCAGGGGCGGTGTGGGCACCGGGAGCCGGTGGTGGATGTACACCTCGTGGACGAAGAGGTAGCAAGCCCCGTAGGCCGTGACGCCGATGGCCACCCACCACAACCACCCCGCCAGTCCGGTGGATGCGGCGGCGAACAGCCCGACGCCCACGACCGAGAAGCACAACGGGAAGAGGTCGTTGCGCTCGACCCGCCCCAGCGGGGGCGCGTGGTGGCTCCGGTGCCAGCCCATGCCCGACCCGTGCATCACCCAACGGTGCCCCGCGTAGCTCACGAGCTCCATCACGCCGAAGGAGGCGATGACGAGGAGGATGGCCGTCACGAACGCGCCTCGTTGTGGGGTCGTGCGCCCAGCCGGTCCCACACGAGCATGACGAGCGTGAGCAGCGCGAAGGCGTAGGCGTACTCCTCGAGGGGGATGTCCCAGATCGGCCGGATGCCGCTCGTGTCGCTGGGTCGGTAGACGACGATGGGCGCCGACAGCTTGGTGAGCCACCCGTCGACCGGGATCATGAACCCGAGGCAGATCGCCATGGAGATCCAGTAGGCCCGCTCGCGCAGGAGCCCTGAGCGCAGTGCGCCCAGCTCGAGTGCGAGCACGCCGAGCGCGGCGGCCACGGCGAGGGTGGGGTAGATGGGCATCAGCGGGCCGATCGACCGAGGAGCGAGCGCACGGTCTCCAGCGTGAGCAGGCCGCACACGGGGATGACGGTGAAGAACACCAGCTCCTCGACGGCCATCCCGCCGGGGAGGGTGAGCCCCAGGGTGTAGATGCGGCTGAAGTCCCAGGTGCCCGTCGAGCTGGCCCACAGGTCCCACACCGCGAACAGGCCCAGGGCGGGGAGCAGCGCGAGTGCCAGCCGCCGGGGCTGCCGCCACACCCGAGCGCCGAGCGTCAGCTCGAGCGGCAGCGTGATCAGCACGCAGAGGCCCATGAGCCCGAGGTACTGGAGCCGGTCCATCCCCAAAGCCTACGGGCGGGCGGCGCGGCTGCGGCCTCGTCGGTCGGTACGGTTGGCCCATGGGCCTGTACCGGGACGACGGCATCGTCCTGCGCACCCACAAGCTCGGCGAGGCCGACCGGATCGTGAGCATCCTCACCCGCGGGCACGGCAAGGTGCGGGCCGTGGCCAAGGGCGTCCGCAAGACCAAGAGCCGCTTCGGTGCCCGCATGGAGCCCCTCACCCACCTGCAGCTCCAGTTCTACGAAGGGCGCGGCGAGCTGCACATCGTCGACCAAGCCGAGACGATCGACCACTTTCGGGCGATTCGTGACGACCTCGACCGTCTCACGCGGGCGGTGTCGATGCTGGAGGCCGCCGACCAGCTCAGCCTGGAGGGAGAGTCGAACCCGGCGCTCTACCAGATGCTCCTCGGCGCGCTGCGAGCCCTCGCCGGTCACAGCGGCCCGCTCGTGGTGCCTGCCTTCTATCTGAAGGTGCTCTCGCTCGAGGGGTTCGGCTCGACGGTCGATCAGTGCATCGAGTGCGGCACCACCGAGGACCTCGTGGCCTTCGATCTCGAATCGGGTGGCACCCGTTGCAGCGCGCATCGGGCCGGCGCGTCGCTCTCGCCCGACGCGCTGCGACTGCTGCAAGACGTGCTCGGTGGCCGTCTGGGCTCCGCGCTCAACGAGCAGTCCTCCACCGCGACCTCAGAGATCGACCATCTCGCCACGCGCGCCATGGAGCACCACCTCGAGCGTCGCCTGCGCTCCGTGGCCATCCTCGATCACGGTTGACGATGCCCCCTGCGGGCTCGCCCCGCGGCCGAGCTCAGAGGCTGAGGTCGCGGCAGGTGAAGCTGGTGGCTCGTCCGAAGGCGGCGTCGCCGGCGGTGGCCGTCGTCGTCTCCGTGCCGGTCTGCACCAGTGCCGTGCCCTCGAGGGCGTACTCGACGGAGCGGACCTCATAGCGGTCGTCCCCAGTGTTCGTGGCGGTGTAGGCGCTGAGATCGGCCGTCGGATCGAGGTGGGCCTGACAGGCCAACCCGGACGCGGTGCCGACGCTGCCGCCCACCGGCAGCTCAGCCGCGCCGCCGCCCCCGAAGGTCACGCGGGTGAGGGCGCAGTGCTCGAAGCGGGCCAACCCGAGGATCGTCGCCGATGCGCCTGAGCCGGTGCGGGCCCACACCTCGTCCGCGCCATCACCGTCGACGTCGGCGCCTCCCAGCACCGCGACGGTGTCGTCCGGGTAGGTGGTGACGACGACGTCGGCGCCGCCTCCAGCGACGAGCGACACCTGGAGGTGCCACTCGGCGGCACCCACCCGGTACGAGCGCAGCGTGTCGCGGCGACGGTCACCATCCACGTCGCCCGTGGCCTCGTTCGTGTCCGTGGCGCCGGCCGGAACCGTCACCCGGTCGCACGCGGCGCGCGATGTGGTGCTCGACGAGGAGGTCGTGGTCGAGGTCGTGGTCCTGCGGTGGGTGGTGCTGGTCGTGGTGGTGGTGTGGTCACGGCCACCACCGCACGCTGCGGCAGCTAGGGCGGACACCAGGAGGACCAGGAGGGGACGTCGCATCGGGGCTCGCTACTGGCCCGGGATCATCGTCCAGGCCTGCGTCGCCTCATCCCATTGGTACCAGCGGCTCTGCGCCGGGTCCCACTGGATGTAGGTGTTCCGGGCCGGGTCCCACTGGGGGCCGCCGGGACCGGCCGAGATCGGCGGCGGGGCGGTGACCGGCGCGGCGACGCTCGGCGCCAGGCCAGAGACGACGATCGGAGCACCCGCCGCCGAGGACCGCACCACGAACGTCTTGGCCGCCATGTCGCCCACGCGACGGTGCCCGTGGGTGGAGGCGGCGGTGATCAGCCCGAGGAGCCCGAGGCACGGCAGGCTGTCGATGACGAGGAGGACCCATCGGAGCAAGGCCCGGGGGATGCCAACGATGCTCCCGTCACCCTGCACCGTGCGCAGCCCCAGCAGGAGCTTGCCCAGGGTCCGGCCTGTGAGGCCCTGGATCACGACGAACAGGAGGAGGGAGAACGCGAGCGGGGCGAGGCTGACGGCGCTGAAGCCGCCGTCGTCGAAGTACACGGTGTCGTTCATGTTGAAGCAGGCCCCGCCGCTGTACTGCGCCGTGTAGGCGTGGCAGAAGTCCGTGCCGGTCCGCCCGGTGCCGGCCGCATCGAGCGTCTCGAACTGGGTCGAGGCGAGCGCGATGCCGGGCACCAGCACCGCGGTGCCGTCGATGAGGAACGCCACCACTCGACGTCCGATCACAGCGGTTGGATCGGTCATCGGCTGGGGGGAGACCATCTGTTCGTTCTACCACCGGTACCCTTGCCGCCCATGTCCGCGAGCCCCCAACCAGATCCCGCACTCTTCGACAAAGTCGTCAACCTCTGCAAGCGCCGCGGCTTCGTGTTCCCGTCGGCCGAGATCTACGGAGGCTTCCGGTCCACCTACGACTACGGGCCCCTCGGCGTGCTCATGCTGCGCAACGTCAAGGAGGCGTGGTGGCGCTCGATGGTGCAGCTGCGTCACGACGTGGTGGGCCTCGACGCATCGATCCTCAGCCCCCCGCCCGTGTGGGAGGCGTCGGGGCACCTCGCCAACTTCACCGACCCGCTCGTCGACTGCAAGAGCTGTCACGAGCGCTTCCGTCTCGACAAGCTCGACGACCCCACCACCTGCCCGAGCTGTGCCGCCAAGGAGAGCTTCACCGAGGCCCGCCAGTTCAACCTCATGTTCAAGACGCACGCCGGGCCGGTCGAGGGCGCGGGCCACGAGGTGTTCCTGCGCCCGGAGACGGCCCAGGGGATGTTCCTCAACTTCAAGAACGTGCTCGAGACCTCGCGCAAGAAGCCGCCGTTCGGCATCGCACAGGTCGGCAAGTCCTTCCGCAACGAGATCACGCCCGGCAACTTCGTGTTCCGCACCCGCGAGTTCGAGCAGATGGAGATGGAGTTCTTCGTGCCGCCCGCCGAGGCGCAGCACTGGTACGAGTACTGGTGCAAGGAGCGCTTCGACTGGTACATCGCGCACGGCATGGCGCCCGAGCAGCTGCGCCTGCGTCCCCACGAGGCCGACGAGCTCTCGCACTACTCGTCGGGCACGTCCGATGTGGAGTTCCTCTTCCCGTGGGGTTGGGACGAGCTCGAGGGCATCGCCAACCGCGGCGACTACGACCTGACACAGCACGCCAAGCACTCGGGGGAGCGCCTCGAGTACTTCGACCAGACCACGAACGCGCACTACGTGCCGCACGTCATCGAGCCGGCCGCCGGCGCCACTCGAACGATGATGGCCTTCCTCATGGCCGCCTACGCCGAGGACGAGGTGGCCGGCGAGGCGCGCACGGTCCTGCGCCTGCACCCCCGCCTGGCGCCCTACCAGGTCGCCGTGCTGCCGCTGTCCAAGAAGGACACGCTCACGCCGGTGGCCCACGAGGTGTTCGGGCTGCTCTCGCCGCACATGATGTGCGACTACGACGAGACGCAGGCCATCGGTCGCCGCTACCGACGGCAGGACGAGGTGGGCACACCGCTGTGCATTACGGTCGATTTCGACACTCTGGAAGACCGTGCGGTCACTATCCGTGACCGCGATTCGACGGAGCAGGTTCGCGTGGGACTGGACGATCTGCTCAGCGAAGTCACGTCAAGGCTGTACTAAGAGCCTGCTCTGCGAGGGCCCCGCCTGAACAGGGTGAACAGGATCCTGCAGCATCGTTGAGGGAGCACTTGGGGCGGTCTAGGGTAGGCGCCAACGAGGGCTGTTCCCGCCCGCCCAGCCCTCGCCAGCAGCGACCGCCGTTCGTCCCTCCCGTGGATGAGGCGGTCGTTGCGCGTCCGGGCTCTCCTAGGCTCGCTGGTCGTGGCCTACATCTACGCGTTCGATCACAAGCACCGCCGCCCGCCGATGGAGCAGAAGGATCTGCTCGGCGGCAAGGGCGCCAACCTCGCGGAGATGACGTCGGTGCTCAGCCTGCCCGTACCGCCGGGGTTCACGATCACCACCGACGCCTGCCGCACCTACCTCTCGGACGGGTGGCCCGAGGGCCTCGACGCCGATGTCGACAAGGCGATCCGTCGCATCGAGCGTGCCATGGGCAAGACGTTGGGCGACCCGGATGACCCGCTGCTCGTGAGCGTGCGCTCAGGGGCGAAGTTCTCGATGCCGGGAATGATGGACACCGTCCTCAACCTCGGGCTCAACGACGCGTCGGTCCGAGGCCTAGCCGGACAGACCGGCGACGAGCGCTTTGCCTACGACTCCTACCGACGGTTCATCGCGATGTACGCGCGCATCGTGCTCGGCGTCGAGGGCGACGAGTTTGACAAGCTGCTGGTGGCCGCTCGGGGGTGGGACCGGGTCAACGACGACGCCCACATCAGCGCCCGCACGCTGCGCCGCTTGTGCAACCGCTACCAGGAGCTCGTAGCCGAGACGACCAGCCGGCCCTTCCCCCAGGACCCGAGTGACCAGATGCGCGGCGCCATCGAAGCCGTGTTCGAGTCGTGGGGCGGAGCGCGGGCCGTCGCCTACCGGCAGCGCGAGCACATCCCGCACGACCTCGGTACCGCGGTGAACGTGCAGGCGATGGTGTTCGGCAACCGGGACGATCAGTCGGGCACCGGCGTCGGCTTCACCCGCAATGCCTCGACTGGAGAGGCAATCCCCTACGGGGACTTCCTCCTCAACGCGCAAGGCGAGGACGTGGTGGCCGGCATCCGCAACACCGACGACCTCGACGGGCTCGCCCGCACCTTCCCGGCCATCCATGCGCAGCTCCTCAAGATCTTCGCCAAGCTCGAGCGCCACTACCGGGACATGTGCGACACCGAGTTCACCATCGAGCAGGGCAAGCTCTGGATGCTGCAGACCAGGGTGGGCAAGCGCACGGGTGCGGCGGCGCTGCGGATGGCCGTGGAGATGACCCAGCAGAGGGGATGGCGGCTCACCCAGGCGGAGGCGCTCGCACGCGTCAACGCAGAGCACCTCGACCAGGTGCTGCACCCCCACTTCGCGGCGGGGAACCGCCAGGTGGTGGCCACCGGGCTCCCTGCCTCGCCAGGTGCGGGCGTGGGTCGGGTGTACTTCACGGCGGACGCGTGCGTCGATGCCGTGGACCGGGGGGAGGCGGTGATCCTCGTCCGCAACGAGACGTCACCTGAGGACATCCACGGCATGCAGGTGGCCGAGGGCATCCTCACCGCGCGGGGCGGCTTGGTCAGCCACGCGGCCGTGGTGGCAAGGGGCTGGGGCATCCCGGCCATCGTGGGGGCCGAGGGCATCCATCTCGAGCACGACCACTTCTTGGCGGGCGACATCGTGGTGCGCGAGGGCGATGTGATCTCGCTCGATGGCACCACGGGGGAGGTGGTTCTCGGCGCTGTGGCACTGGAGAGCGCTGAGCCGCCGGAGGCGTTCTACACGCTGCTCGAGTGGGCTGATCGGGTCCGCAAGGGTCGACTCGCCGTGCGCGCCAACGCGGACACCGGTGCCGACGCGGCGGTGGCACGCCAGTTCGGGGCTGAGGGCATCGGGCTGTGCCGCACGGAGCACATGTTCCTCGCTGAGGACCGCCTGCCGATCGTTCGCGCCATGATCCTCGCTGACAACCCCAACGCCGAGGTGAAGGCGCTCGAGCGGCTCCGGGTCGCCCAGAAGGTGGACTTCCTGCAGATCCTCGAGGCGATGGACGGGCTGCCGGTGACGGTGCGCCTCCTCGATCCTCCGCTCCACGAGTTCCTGCCCTCGGTGGAGGACCTGCGCGTGCAGGAGGCTCGGGACGGGCTCGATGAAGCGGAGACGGCCTTGCTCCACGCGGCGGAGGAGTGGCGCGAGCAGAACCCCATGCTCGGCACGCGTGGTGTGCGCCTCGGCGTGCTCAAGCCGGGTCTCTACGCCATGCAGGTGCGGGCGCTGATGGAGGCGGCCGTCGAACGCGTGGCCGCCGGCGGAACCCCGGTGATCGAGATCATGATCCCGCTCACCGTTACCCGAGAGGAGCTGCGGGCGGCCCGGGGCTGGGTGCAAGGCGCCATCGCCGCCGTCGGGGGCGCCGACCAGCTTGCGGTGACCATCGGGACGATGGTGGAGACCCCGCGAGCGGCCCTTCAGGCCGACGAGCTCGCCGAGGAGGCTGACTTCTTCTCGTTCGGCACCAATGACCTCACCCAGATGACCTTCGGCTTCAGTCGCGACGACGTGGAGGTGCGCATGATGGCCGCCTACCTCGAGCAGGGCCTGCTGCGGGCGAACCCCTTCGAGACGATCGATCAGACGGGCGTGGGCGAGCTGGTCGCGATGGCCGCTGAGCGGGGTCGGTCGGGGAAGCCGGGGCTCAAGCTCGGGGTCTGTGGGGAGCACGGTGGCGACCCTGCGTCGATCCGCTTCTTCTACGACATCGGCCTCGACTACGTGTCGTGCTCGCCATACCGGGTGCCGATTGCCCGCCTGGCCGCAGCCCAGGCCATCCTTGACGCGGCGCCTCGCAAGGCCGCCACGACATCCAGCCCCCGGTAGCGGACCGAAGGAACTCTGTGCTCGTAGCCATCACCGAACTCTCAACGCTCGCGTCTGGGGAGGGGAGCAGGGCCAACTTCGCTGACTTCCACGTCGAGGCATGGGTGTGGGTGGCGTTCCTGGCGCTGATCTCGGCGCTGCTCATCGTCGACCTGCTCCTCGTGCACCGCACGGCCCATGTGATCACCACCAAGGAGGCGCTGATCGAGTCAGCGGTGTGGATCTCGATCGGCCTCGCCTTCACGGCGGTGGTGTGGCAGGCGTGGGGCACGCAGGCCGCCGGCGAGTATGTGTCGGGCTACCTCATCGAGCAGAGCCTGAGCATCGACAACGTCTTCGTCTGGGCGATCATCCTCAGCTACTTCGCGGTGCCCCGCGAGTACCAGTTCCGGGTGCTGTTCTGGGGCGTCTTCGGTGCCGTGGTGCTGCGGTTCACCTTCATCTTCGCGGGCGTGGCCCTGCTCAACAGCTTCGAGTGGATGCTCTACGTGTTCGGGGCCTTCTTGATCGTCACGGCCGTGCGGCTCCTGCGGCACGACGACGAGGAGGTCAACCCCGAGCACAACCCGGTGCTCAAGCTCGTGCGCAAGGTGATCCCCTCCACCAGCGACTACCGCGGCCACGCGCTCTTCACCCGCGAGAACGGCAAGCGCCTCGCCACCCCGCTGTTCGCGGTGCTCATCGTGGTGGAGACGAGCGATGTCATCTTCGCCGTCGACTCGATCCCGGCCATTCTCGCCGTGAGCCGCGAGCAGTTCATCGTGTTCAGCTCGAACGCGTTCGCCATCCTCGGCCTGCGCTCGATGTTCTTCGTGCTCGCCGACCTGCGCGACAAGTTCGACTACCTGCAGCCCGGGCTGGCGGCCATCCTCGCCTTCGTCGGCACGAAGATGATCGTGGCCCGTTGGATCCACATCCCCACGTTTGCGTCGCTGGCCGTCATCGCTCTCGTGCTCGCCGTTGCGGTCGTGGCGTCGATCAAGCTCGACCGGCATGACGGCCACGGCCCGGACGAGGTGCTCGACCACCACCGAGGCGAGGGCTTGGCGTTCCTGGAGGAGCAGGAGGACTGAGCTCGCAGGCGTGTGCGTCCCTCAGCCGCCGTCGAGCACGAACCGGCTGTTGTCCCGGAAGAACTGACTGATGTGCGCCGGTGCCTTCTGCGCGGATCCGGAGTCAAAGGGCGGCTGGGGGTCGTACTCGATGCCGAGCTGGAGCATGCGCGCGAGGTCGTCGCCGCCGATCATGGCCGCCAGGGTCAGCGCCATGTCGATGCCCGAGGAGACGCCCGCCGCGGTGACCACCTTGCCGTCGACCACCACCCGCTCATCGGTCGGGATGGCGCCGTGGCGGGCCAGCGCGGGAAGGGCGAGCCAGTAGGTGGTGGCGCGGAGGCCCTGGAGCAGCCCGGCCGCACCCAGCACGAGCGAGCCGGTGCAGACGGAGGTCGTCCAGGTGCTGGTCTCGTGGGCGGACCGCAGCCAGTCGAGCACCGCATCATCGCGCTCGGCCTCGGCCTGCCCAGGACCACCCGGTACCAGCACGATGTCGGGACGAGGCATGTCGTTCAGCGACGCGTCGGCGGTGAGCGCGAGGAACCCAGTGTCCGTGCGCTTGGGTCCGGGCTGGGTGGCCACGAAGGTCACCGTGGCGTCGGGCAGGCGGGAGAGCACCTCGTAGGGACCGACCGCGTCGAGCGCGGTGAGACGATCGAAGAGCAAGATGGCGATGTCCATAGGGTTCCTCCTAGGCGGCGCGGAAGCGACGCCGGTACTCGGTGGGGTTGGTTCGCACGACCCGCAGGAAGGTGCGTCGCATGGTCTCGGCGGTACCGAAGCCACAGGATGCCGCGATGGCCTCGACGCCCTCGTCGGTGTCCTCGAGGAGCCGTCGAGCTGTCTCCACCCGCACCCGTTCGACGTAGCGGGCGGGTGTGATCCCGACCTCGGTGGTGAAGCAGCGTGTGAAGTTGCGCTCGCTCATCGCGGCGATCCGCGCGAGCGCGGCATTGCTGCAGTCGTCGTCAGGATGATCGGCGATGTGACTCTGGGCGTCGCGCAACCCGTCGCGGTCAGCCAGCTGTGCGCCGAGCTGCGCGCTGAACTGTGACTGGTTGCCTGGACGACGCAGGAACAGCACCAGCCGGCGGGCGATGGCGAGCGCGACATCGCGACCGTGGTCCTCCTCGACGAGCGCGAGGGCGAGGTCCATGCCGGCGGTCACGCCGGCGGAGGTCCACACGTTCCCGTCCCGCACGAAGATCGGGTCGGGATCCACGGTCAGGGTCGGGAAGGTGGTCGCCAGCAGGTCGCAGACCCGCCAGTGCGTCGTCACCCGGCGGCCGTCGAGCAACCCTGCCACGGCCAGCACGAAGGTGCCCGAGCAGACTGATCCGATTCGTTGCGACCTGGGTGCGAGGCGCCGAACACCCGAGATGAGGTCGCGGTCTCGCAGCGCATCCTCGGTGCCGTCGCCGCCGACGACCAGCAGCGTGTCGAGTGGCCCGCGGAGGTCCGCCAGGGCGACGTCCACCATGATGCCCAGCCCGCTGGCCGTGCGCACCTCACCGGGGCGGGTGGCGGTGACCGTCAACCGATAGGCGTCGCGACCCAGCTCGTCGTTGGCCATGGCGAGCACCTCGAAGGGACCGACGAGGTCGAGGCCCTGGAGACCGGGGAACACGACCATCACGACGTGGCGGGCCAGCATGGAGTCATCTTGCAGGCGCCAGCGAGTGGCTGCAATGACGAATTGCCAACATATCCCGCCATCGGTCGCGCATGGGATGATGCGCCACGATGCCCGCCGGACGGTTTGCCCCCAGCCCCTCGGGCGATCTCCACCTCGGCAACTTGCGCACTGCCTTGCTGGCGTGGCTGTTTGCCCGCTCCTCGGGAGCACGGTTCCTCCTCCGCATCGAGGACCTCGACCCCGCCACGAGCAGGCGTTCGAGCGAAGCCCGCCAGCTCCACGACATGGCGGAGCTCGGGCTCGACTGGGATGACGCGCCGCTGCGTCAGTCCGAACGGCGTCCGCAGCACGAGGCAGCCCTGGCCGAACTCGTCGATCGTGGACTGACCTATCCGTGCTTCTGCAGCCGGCGCGAGATCCGCGAGGCCGCTGCCGCTCCGCACGCGGTCATCGGTCGCTACCCGGGCTCCTGTCGGGATCTGAGCCACGCGGATGTGCGTGCTCGCGCGGCCTCGGGTCGCCCCGCAGCGTTGCGGCTGCGAGCCTCCGGTGAGACCGTCACCATCACCGATCGGCTGCACGGCGAGGTGCGCGGCACCGCAGATGACATTGTGCTGCGCCGCAACGACGGGGTGCCCGCCTACCACCTGGCCGTCGTGGTGGACGACGACCATCAGGGGGTCGATCAGGTCGTCCGCGGCGACGACCTCCTGCCAGCCACGCCGAGCCAGGCCCACCTGCTCGACCTGCTCGGACGACCGCGGCCGACGTGGGCGCACGTGCCCCTCGTGCTCGGATCGGACGGGGATCGGCTGGCCAAGCGACACGGGTCCGTGACCATGACCGACCTCGCGGCCGTTGGTGTCGATGCCGCCGAGGTCCGTGGCCGGCTTGCGGCGACGCTGGGGCTGTCCGGCGTCGACGAGGTGGTGTCGATGGCGGACCTGATGGAACGGTTCGATCCCGACCGGCTGCCCCGGACCCCGTCGACCTTCGATGGCCGGTAGCGATCTAGGATCCGCGGGGTGGGCGACCTGCGAGTCCGGCTCCTGGGGGGCCTCTCGGTAGAGGGGCTTGAGCCCACCACGGTGGGCAGCCGCAAGGCCCGCACCCTCCTGGGCTCACTGGGCGCTCGTCGTGGTCGGCCCGCCAGCGGCGACTGGCTGGCAGAGGTGCTGTGGGGCGACGACCTCCCCGCACGGCCCGCGGACCAGGTCGGGGTGCTGGTCAGTCGTCTCCGTGGCGTGCTCGGCGCAGATCGGATCGTCCGCAACGATGCGGGCTACGCGCTCCGGGCCGACTGGCTCGATGTCGAGGAGCTGGAAGCACGAGCGGGGGATGCTCAGGCTCGACTGCAGGCCGGTGACACGCTGGCCGCCCGCCTCGCCGCGAGCATGGGGCTCGATCTGGCGAGGGGTCCGCTGCTACCGGAAGAGGAGGGCGGCTGGGTCGAGGAGCTGAGAGACGCCGTGGCACGCACCGTGGCGGCGCTCGGGCTCGTCGCGGCGGATGCGGCGCTTCAGTCCGGCGACGCGCTCGGTGCCATGGCGGCCGCATCCTCGAGCCTCGTGCACGATCCTTACGACGAGGCGGCGCTGCGAGCGCTGATGCACGCCAACGTCGCCCTCGGTCGGCCTGCTTCTGCTCTCGGCGCATATGCAGTTCTCCGGGCGCGGCTCGCCGCTGATCTGGGTGTGTCACCGAGCCCCGAGACTGAAGCGCTGCACAACGGCATCCTCGGCACCGAGGACGCCACGGCGCGCCCGGAGCGGCGTGCCCGTCCGGCCCGGAGTGCAGGTGACAGCTGGGATCCCCTGGTGCAACGAGCCCGGCTCGAGCTGGCGACCTTCGATGTCGTGGCTGCTCGGCGTGACGCCGAGGAGGCGGTGCGGCGCGGTGGGGGGGCCGGAGCGATCGAGCTGGCGGGATGGGTGGCGTACTACGCGCGCGACTTCGAGGCAGCCCTTCGGTGGGCTGAGGAGGGCGCCGCCCGTGCCGAGGAGGACGAGCGGCGAGCGAGCTGTCTCACGCTCGCAGCACGGGTGCGTCATTCGCGCGGCGATCTCGCGGGAGCACAGCGAGACCTCGAGGAGGCCGTGGTCTGTCCGGTGCCTGGTGTCCGGGCGGTCGGCGAGGTGTGGTTGGCGTCGCTCCGGGTCCACCAGGGGCGACCGGAGGACACACTGGAGCTCGTCGAGCGGGGTGCCATCGACGCTGCGGCCCTTCGACACCCCTTCGTGCTGCCGCAGTCGATGATCGCGGAGGCCCACGCGCTCGGGCAGCGCGGTCGGGTCGCCGACTTGTTCGCTCTCCTCGATGCCTTCGATGTCACCCTTGAGGACCTGGGGCCGGTGGGGATCCGCTTCCTGCCGATCGCAGCCAACTACCGCGCCTGGGTGCTGGCCGCCACGGGGCGAGCTGCTGAGTCCGAGGAGCGCAGCCGTCTGGCGCTCGAGGAGTCGGCCCTGCTCACTGAGCCGCGAGTGCACGCCGCGCTCGATCTCGTCGCCGCTCGACTCGACGCCGGGGATGCCGAGGGGGCGGCGGCGGGGCTGACCGAGGTCACCCTGGCGCCACCCGGCACCGGCACGATGGTTTGGCATCAGGAGGAGCGCCATCTCCTGCTGACGGCACGACTCGGACTCCTCACCGACGACCCGGAGAGGGCAGCGGAGCAGGCTGCGTCGCTGGGCAAGCTCACGGCGGGTCGAGGCTCGCGGCGTGCGCAAGCACAAGCTCGGGTGGTCGAGCTGGCGGCCAACGCTGCCGCGGGGAGACATCCCTCGCCCGACGACGTCGCGACTGCGCTGAGCGTGCTCGACCACATCGGCGGCATGGAGGTCTGGCGTGCCACTGCGGACCTGGCGCACTGGACTGGGTGGTCGCAGCTCTGGCCCGAGGCCGAGCGCCGCGCCGACACCCTGGCTCGACGCTGCGGTGAGCAGGGCGACGCGGTGCGAACGTGGGTGCGCAGCGAGCTGGATCGCATGCAGGCTCGCTGAGCGGGGCTCAGACGATCGCCGTGATCGCGATCATGCGGCGCGTGAGGACCGGCGCGGTGCCGAGCAGCTCCGCGGCTCTCCTGTGGAGCCTTGCCCGCTCGGGGCCGGTGAGGCGCTCGACGAACGGCGCCACCTGCGCCATCCCGCACCGCCACGCCACCAGGTCGGCCGCGTCGAGATCGGGGAACGGCACCTCCAGGAGCTCCACGCACGCGTCCGGCAGGCCAGCCTGGGTTGCGATCCTGCGAGCGCCGGCCACGGTCGCCAGCAGCGGGGTGCTGTCCGCGCGCAGATCGGCGACCCACGAGTCGGGATGCCAGCCGAGCTCGGCGGCAGCCGAGTCGACGGCCGCCTTGACGGGATGGCTGTCGTCATGGGCATAAGCGGACACGAGCAGCGGGCTGCCCGCTCGCACGACGCGGATCGCCTCGAGGAGGGCGCCGCACGGCTCCGAGACGTGATTGATCGAGAAGGCGGCGACGACGCCGTCGAGCCGACCCGACGCAACCGGCAGCGCGCGGGCATCTGCGACGGTGCTCGGGGGGCGTGGCTCGTCGATGGCTTGGAGCATCCCGAGCGCGACATCAGCGGCCACGCATCGGCCGCCTGCTGCGACAACGGCGCGCGTGGCCGCTCCCGTGCCGGCACCGAGGTCGAGCATCACGCGACCCTCCAACTGGACCGGCGACCGTGCCACGAGCACCTCGGCGAGCCGGTCGTAGATCCGTCCGGGACCGCGCTGCCACGCGGGACCTGTCGCCGAGTACGCGTCGGCCAGGCTCCCACCGGTCACAGGTGCCGAGCGCCTTCCCGCGCCCGGTCGCACCACCAGCCCAGCTCGGCATCGTCGCCCAAGGCCTTCTCCCACCCGAACTGCACGAGCGCTCCGAGCAGGCAGAGCGACAGCTGCTCGTCCCACCACGCGGCGGTGGCGATGCCGTGGATCTCGAGTGAGGTGCGGAAGGCGTCGATGGCATCCTCCTTGCTCTCGGGCAGGCGAGCCCGGTTCAGGCAGAGGTACCAGGCGAGGTCGTGGGCGGCCGGACCGACACCGGGATAGGTCCAGTCGAGCAGGATCGTCCTGCCGTCGGCCGCGCCGAGGTTCCCGAGCTTCCAATCGCCATGCAGGAACGTCTGGGGGGTCCGACGAGCGGCTCGTGCGAGTGGATCGAGGTCACGGCGGAGTTCACCGATGAGCATCTCCACATCTCGCGGTGCCCGCGTCGCGAAGCGAGTCCAGCCCTCCCAGGCGATCTTGGGGACCTCGTCAGGCCAGCCCCGAGCCTCTTCTGCAGCCATCCACGCCGGCCCGAAGGCGCTCCACCGACTCTCCAGACTGAGCAGCTCGGGCAGCTGCGTGGACTCCCAGAAGGTGGCGGACAGGGCTGCGAGATGCTCGAGGAGCATGCGGTGGTCGGCCATGTCGATGGGGTCGTCGCCGACAGGGAAGAGGTGGTCGCTCACGTCTCGGAGCAGGAGCGCGCCTCCCCAGCCGTTACGTCCGAGCGGAGCCGCGGCTCCCACGACTGTGTGGTCGATGCACGCGGGCACGGCATCGAGCAGCCCCGTCGTCCACACGGCGACCGGTCGACAGCAGAGGTCTCCGAAGCCGCGCATGGTCCAGTCCGCGTCGGGATGAAGATGCTTCAGCACGAAGCGCTCGCCGTCGATCACCACGAGCTCAAGTGTCGAGCCGGACTTGCCATCTCCGGTGACCAGCGGTCGGCGCTCCGTCGCTCCGGCGACCAGCTCGTCGACAGAGGCGGCCGGTGTGCGGGGAACGAGTCGCGTCGCCACGTCAGTCCGCATGCGCGGCGGACCCCATCTGTGCGAGCGCCTCGGATCCCCACCGGCCGCCACAGAACACGACATCCTTCACGATCTGATCGTCAGCGACGGTGAGCAGATGCATGTGATGGACCGTGTAGGCGGTGGCTCCTGCCTCGGCCACCTGGACGTAGCGCACCACCTCGCCGAACGGGATCGGCTGGCGCTCGACGGACCGGAGCCGGCTCGGATCGGAAAACCACCGGGCGTACTCCGCGATGATCGCGTCGGTACCGTGGGCTTGAAAGCGCCAGCCGGGCACCGTGGCGTCCAGAGTGGCATCGGGGGCGTAGAGATCGTCGGGCAACCGGCCGGCCTCGACGCCGGCGAGGAAGCGATCGATCACGGGGTAGGTCTGCTCAGTCGTTGCCATGCATCGATCCTGGCTTGGGCTCCCTGCAGTCAGCCTGCAGTCCGATGCAGGGGTGTTGCAGGCCTCGGAGCGCACGGTAGTGCTCGATCGGCGACCCAGCCGGTCTCAAGCAACGGGAGCACCTCCATGACAACCACGACCTGGTGTGCATCGTCGAGGCGCTGCACGACATGGGCGAGCCCGGAGGTTCGCCCCTAAGGGTCGGTTCCGGAAGGCGATGTCGGCGGCGACCGCTACCGTCACGATCGTGGGAATCGTCGACGAGGACATCGTGGCGGTGCGGGCCGCCACCGACATCGTT
>JBKJSO010000076.1:0-3375 GCA_046595835.1 Acidimicrobiales bacterium
CCGCTCCTGCTGCGCCTCGCCGGCGTCCTGCATGCGCTCGTTGCCGGTCAGCGTGCCGACGAGCTCCTTGCTCAGCCCGACGGCCTTGTCACCGATGCCACGGAGCTTGTTGAGGTCAATCGATCCCAGTTGCACGCGCTTCTCCTCTGTCAGTCGAACCTTGGTCGGGGGGTCTCGTACCCTCGGTCCGTGGACTCCAAACCGGGCGCCCCGCCGTCCTGGCCCATTCGGGGCGTGACATCTGTCGCATCTGATCGCGGCCAAGGGGAGCGCGTCGACACCCTGACTGGACGCGGGGGTGGGCGGGTAACGGTGGGCCATGGATCGACGGACAGCGAAGTGGATTGGTGGCGTCAGCACGGTTTCGGCAGCGGCCGCATGGGTGCGCTCGCGCGTCGTGCTGGCTCGACCTGACGACGCTCGCCTCCCCATCCCGAGACGCATCCCCGACCCCTCGGCTCGACCATCGCCCGATGGCGCTGGCTTACACCTCGTGGTGAACCCGACGGCGGGCCCGGCGTGGACCGGGTCGCCGACGAAGGCACTCCAAGCCGCGTTGCCGGAAGCGACGATCCGCGAGCTCGGCCCCGACGACGACCTCGCGGAGCTACTTTGTGACACCGAGGCCCTCGCCATCGGGGCGGCGGGTGGGGACGGCACGTTGGCTGCCGTCGCCGAGATCGCCGCTGACCGCGACCTCCCGTTCGTGGCGGTACCGGCCGGCACGCTCAACCACCTCGCCCGCGACTTGGGGCTCCAGTCGGTCGATGACGCCATCGCAGCCGTACGGGCGGGCACAGTCGCCCACATGGATCTTGCCATGGCCGGCGAGCGCTGCTTCGTGAACACGCTGAGCCTCGGCGGCTACGCGCACCTGGTCGATGCGCGGGAGCGCCTCGAAGGGCACATCGGCAAGTGGCCAGCCCTGCTTGTGGCGCTCGTGCGGGAGCTGCCTCGCATGGAGCCGCTGTGCCTGGAGCTCGACGGACACGGCGAAAAGGTGTGGCTCGCATGGATCGGCAACTGCCAGTACGAGCCGCGCGGCTTCGGACCGTCGTGGCGGGAGCAGCTCGATGACGGGTTGCTCGACGTACGGGTCATCCACGCCACGCGCCGGTTCGCCCGCGGCCGCTTCCTCGTCGACGTGCTGACGGGCCGTCTGGCGTCGTGCCCTGTGTACGAGGAGCGCACCGTCGAGTCGCTCCGAGTCCGCTCGTTGGATGGCCCCTTGCGGCTTGCGCTCGACGGCGAGACCGTCGACGGGCCGCTTGACCTCGAGGTCACCAAGCGGCGGCGAGTTCTCCGCGTCGCCATCCCGCCCTACGAGGACGACGAGCGCGACGGGCCGCGGCCCGACGACAGCGCTCGCCCGGCCAGCACGACGAGGGTGGCCAGCGTCGCCACCCCGGCACCGGTGACCCAGGGTCCCGCCCCCTCGTAGGCCTCACCGAGGGCGTACCCGATGGCCACCAGCGCGCCGAGTGACACCAGGGCTCCAGCGGTGTCAGCGATGACGAACCGCCGCCAGGGCACGCCGGCGGCGCCGGCTGCGGCGGCCATCAGCGTCGAGGGGAAGGCGGCGAGCCGTCCCAGGAACACGACCCGCATGCCTCGCTCCTCCAGCCGCTTCGTCAGCCGATCGAGGCGCCGCTTGGGCAGGAGCCTCCCGGCTAGCCCCGGGAGCTCGGCGTCGTCGAGCTCCGACGCGTAGGCCCGCCCGAGTCCGAAGAACAACCACACCCCGCCGAGCAGGAGGGGCAGGGCAGCCACCAGCACCACCGGTAACGAGGCGTCGCCCCGTCGCATGAGGAACCCGGCGTACAGGAACACCTCCTTGGTCGGCCGGAGGAGGACGAGCACGGCCGCGTGCTCACGGTAGAGCCAGGGTGCGAGGGCCACCGCGACCCCACCGAGGGCGGCTCGCACCAGGATCAAGCCGAGCAACGTGCGTCGTGTGCCGGAGGGGATCTCCCCAGCGGAGGTATCGGGAGTTCGACGGAGAGGAAGGATGACCCGCATGGAGCACGCCTTGCCCGACCGGCTCGCCGCCAAACTCGGTCCGCTGGCACGCTACGAGCTGCGGTTGCTGCTGTTCGCCCTGGCGCTGGCCATCGTGGGGATCCCGTTCGGGCTGCTCCTCCACCAGGTCGCCACCCATGGGCCCCTCACCGGGTTCGACGAGGCGGGTGCCCAGTGGATGAACGACCGGTTCTACGGGCATCCCGCCGCCATCGCTGTCCTCAAGGTCCTCTCGTTCACGGGGAAACCGATCTTCCTGCTCTTCGCGGTGGGCATCCCGGGGCTCTGGCTGCTGCGCAACGGCGGTCGCAAGCTGGCCGCGTTCCTTCTCGTCACCTGTGCGGGTGGGGGCATCGTCGACACGCTGGTGAAGGTCGTGGTCGGCCGACCCCGGCCCCAGGTCGACCACCCCGTCATCACGGCGTTCGGGAAGAGCTTTCCGTCGGGCCACTCGATGCAGGCGGTCGTCTGCTACGGCGCCCTGCTCATCGCCTTCTTGCCATTGGTCGACGGGTGGCGTCGCTCGGCCGCCATTGCCGGGGCGGCCTCGCTCGTCGCCCTGATCGGGATCTCGCGGCTGTCGCTGGGCGTGCACTACGTGACCGACGTGCTCGGCGGGTACGCCCTCGGGGCCGCGTGGCTCATCGCGTCGGTGGCCGCCTTCGAGACGTGGCGAGAGGACCGCGGCCGGCGCCCCACCCGACCGTTGGAGGAGGGCGTGGAACCCGAGGAGAGCGCCGAGGTCGCTTCCGCCTGAGTAGTCGCGTGCTCCGGGCTTCGAGGTCGTCAGTCGATCTCGGCGATGAGCTCGATCTCCACGGCGATGCCGAAGGGCAGTTCCGCCATCCCGACCGCACTGCGCGTGTGTCGGCCGGCATCGCCGAAGACGTCGATGAGCAGGTCGGAGCAGCCGTCGATCACCGCCGGCATCTGATCAAAGCCGGGAGCGGCGTTCACCATGCCGAACACCTTCACGATGCGCCGGACCCGATCGAGGTCGCCCAGGTCCTGCTGGAGGGTCGCCAGGATCGACAGAGCGGTGAGCCGGGCGGCCCGGCGAGCCTGATCGAGGTCGAGGTCGAGACCCACCTTGCCGCGCACCACCTCATCGCCGTGCACGGGGCCGTGGCCGCCCACGTGCACCGTCGTGCCGACCACCACGCTGGGCAGGTAGCTGCCAGCGGGAGGCAGGACGGGCGGCAGCTCGATCCCGAGCTCAGCGAGACGGGCGGTGGCTCCCATCGTGGGGACGCTACTGGGGTGGCCCTCGTAGGGTCACCGCATGACGACCGCACACGGCCCCTGGATCGACGTGCACGCCCATCCGGGTCGGTGCTTCCTCGCCGGGCTCGATGC
>JBKJSO010000079.1:0-3278 GCA_046595835.1 Acidimicrobiales bacterium
CCCACGATCGCCACTCGCAGCACCCGACTGCGGCGCTGGGCCTTGCGCTGGGTCGCCCGGTGCTTGTCGATGTCGCGCAGCTCCGCTTCGAGCTTGTGGATGCGGCGCTGGATCCGACGTCGGTCGACCTCGAGCTGGGTCTCGCCCGGGCCACGGGTGCCGATGCGAGCCCCGCCCGCCGACATGCCACCTGCCTGCTGGGAGAGGCCGGTGCCCTTGCCCCGGATGCGTGGGAGCCGGTACTTGAGCAGTGCCAGCTCCACCTGCGCCTTGCCCTCCTGGCTGTGCGCGTTCTGGGCGAAGATGTCGAGGATCACCGCCGTGCGATCGATGGCGGTGCGGCCCAGCAGCTTCTCGAGGTTGCGCTGCTGCCCGGGTGAGAGCTCGTTGTCGAACACGACGGTGTCGCAGTCGGTCTCCAGGGCCAGCTCGCGCAGCTCCTCGGCCTTGCCCTTCCCGACGTAGGTGGGAGGGTCCGGAGCTCGACGCTTCTGGACGATGCGGCCCACCTCATCGGCGCCGGCGGTGTCGACGAGCAACGACAGCTCGTCGAGGCCGGCCTCGGTGTCCTCCGCCGTCCGCGGCGGAAGGGTGACGCCAACGAGGACGATCTTCTCTCGAACGGCGCGCTCGATCAGGCTCACGGGTCAGTCCTCGGTGCGATGGCGATCGTTGGCGGCACGCGCGCCGGGCCGTGCGTCAGGGCCATGGAACGTCGATGATGGCGATGGATGTGGCGTCGCCCGTGAGCAGCACGGGATCGCCCAACGTGATGTCGACGGGGCCACCGGGCATGTGCACGGTGGACGACTCCCCCACCAGCTCCCAACCGTGGGCAGCCGCGGCGGCCGCACACGCACCCGTGCCACAGGCCTGGGTGGGGCCCACCCCTCGTTCGTAGACCACCATGTCGAGGCCACCATCGGTGGCCGGCTGCACGATCTCCACGTTGGCGCCCCCTGGGGTGGAGTCGTCGATCCGGGAGCCGATGGCGATGAGCTGGTCGGGAGCAGGGAGCGATGCGCTGCCCCAGTGCAGGACGATGTGCGGGTTGCCAACGTCGACACGGACGGCGCGCAGCACCTCCCCAGCGACCCACTCTGGCTGGTCCTCGCCCACCTTGGCCTGCCCCATCTCCACGCTGAGCCGATGTGTCCGCGGCCCGGTGCGCGAGAGCACGGTGACGGTGCGCAGCCCCGCGTCGGTGGCGACGACGAGGGTGGGCGGAGCGGCCAGCCCGGCCTGGAACACGGCCTGGGCGAGGCAACGGATGCCGTTGCCGCTCATCTCGGCGAGGGTTCCGTCCGCGTTGAGCAGTCGCATCGTGACATCGGCGCCGTCGATGCCGGCCGTGACCCGGAGGATGCCGTCGGCCCCGATCCCTGTGTGCCGGTCGCAGAGCGCGACGGCCTGATCGGGCGACACCGGGTGGATGCCGTCGAGGTCGAGCAGCACGAGGAAGTCGTTGCCCAGGCCGTGGTGCTTCGTGAGCCGCATGCGCCGTTCAGCCTACGGCCGCGGCCAGCGCGTCCACGAGGAGGTTGCGCTCGGTGGCGCCGTCGAGCCACGTGATGCGGACGTCTCGTGAGAACCAGGAGCGCTGGCGGCGGGCGAAGCGTCGGGTGCGGGCCACCGCGAGCTCCACGGCGTCGGCAAGGGTCGTCTCCCCATCGAGGTGCGCGAGGAGCTCGCGGTACCCGAGGGCCTGCGCGGCCGTGCGCGAGAGACCCATCGGGTGCGAGCGCAGCGCGAGGACCTCCTCGAGGAACCCGGCCGCCATCTGCTCGACGTAGCGAGCCTCGATGCGAGCACGCAGCTCGGCTGGTTCGCGAGCCAGACCGACCAGCCGGAAGGACGTGGGCGGTTGGGCACGGAGGCCCGGGCCAAAGCTGGAGAAGGGGCGGCCGCTGCCCACGGTCACCTCCAGCGCCCGCACGATGCGACGGCGGTTGCCGGCGTCCATGCGGGACGCCGCCAGCGGATCCAGCTCGGCCAGCCGTCGGTGCAGCGCGCTCGTGTCGAGGTCGTCCTCGATGCTCGCCCGCGCTTCGGGGAACTGGCCGGGGATGTCGAGGTCGTCGACGATGGCCTGCAGGTAGAGCCCGGTGCCGCCGACGAGCAGCGCCCGCTTGCCGCGACCCTCGATGGCGGCGATGGCCGCCTGGGCGGCGGTCTGGAACCACGCGACGGTGCTGTCGTCCCACGGATCGCGCACGTCGATTACGTGGTGCGGCACCTCGAGCTGTTCGGCGGCGCTCGGCTTGGCCGTGCCGATGTCCATCCCGCGGTACACCTGCATCGAGTCGACCGACACCAGCTCCCAGGACGGATCCCGTCGGGCCAACGCCAGCGCCAGCGCCGACTTGCCCGACGTGGTGGCGCCCACCAGCGCCACGTGCGGGGTCGGTGCGCTCACGACGGCAGGACCTTGGCGAAGCCCCGCGACGTCGGCGCGTCCTTGTACGGGCCGTAGGGCTGAGTCGGCTGCCAGCCGGCCGATGTGTAGAGCTCGATGGCCTCGGGCTGGGGGGTTCCCGTCTCGAGCTGGAGCCGGTGGTAGCCGAGCTCGACGGCGATCGCCTCCAGCCGGGCGAGGACCGTGCGGCTGACCCCGAGGCGGCGCGCCGAGGGGTCGGTGTACATCCGCTTGATCTCACCGACCCCGAGAGGCCCGTGCCATCGTCGCACCGCCCCGCAGCCCACCGGAGCACCGTCGAGCCGGGCGACCACGAACGCACCCCGGGGCCGGGTGACCATCTCCGGGGTGACCTCGGCCCGGTACGCGGCATCGCCGGCCTCCACCTCCCTCTGCGTCAGCCCGGTGAGCAGCTCGGCGTAGCGGAGGTCGACCTCCTCGAGCATGGCGGCGAGGAGCCGCTGGCCCACTGGACCGTCGAACGCCTCTTCGGCGAGCTCGATCACCCGACCAGCAGCGGGAGCCGGGTCTTGTGGGTGGGCCCCGCCGTGACCTCGACCAGGTCGCCGCGCAGGTGGTGGGGCGCGGCGCCGGTGACCTGCACGGTGGCGTAGCTGCCGGGCCGGATCGGGTCCGACGCGAAGTGGAGCAGCTTGTTCTGGCGCGTGCGGCCGGTGAGGACCGCCGGGTCCTTGCGGGAGGGTCCCTCCACGAGGACCTCCTCGAGGTTGCCGACGCGGGCCTCGTGGCGCACCAGCGCGGAGCGCTGCACCACGAGGTCGAGCCGCGCGAACCGCTCAGCCACCACCTCGGGGGCGACGAAGTCGTCGACCCGCTCGGCGGCCTCGGTGCCCGGCCGCGG
>JBKJSO010000358.1:0-4203 GCA_046595835.1 Acidimicrobiales bacterium
GGCGGACGATGTCGCCGGCGTACTCCGCGAACCGCCCGTCGAGACCGACGTTGATCGAACCGCGGAGGTGACCCGAGGCGAAAGACTCCGGCGCCCTGGTGTCGAGGAGCACCGCCCCGGCGTGGGCGAGCTCGAGGGCGTCGTCGATGGTGAGCGGGCGGGGGGCTTCGTGGTCGTCGAGGAGGTCCCGCTCGCGCTTGTTGGCGTCGGCCGCGAACGCAAAATAGAGGGGGGCGACGCCCTGGCCCTCGGTCACCGCTTCGACGAACTGGTCCTCGGTCATGGGGGCGAGGGCGTAGTTGGACTCGCGCTGCTCACCGATGGTGGAGGACGCCGCGGTGGACAGGTTCTTGCCGCAGGCGGAACCGGCGCCGTGGGCGGGGTAGACGAGGGTCGTGTCAGGCAGGGTCAGGAGCTGTTCTCGCAGCGAGTGGAAGAGGTCGCGGGCGAGGCTCTCGGCGCTGCGGCCGACGGAGGTGAGCAGGTCGGGTCGGCCGACGTCGCCGATGAAGAGGGCGTCGCCGGTGAGGACCGCCCACGGCTCGGCAGCCGCGGCCGGGTAGACGACGATGCTGATGCTCTCGGGGGTGTGGCCGGGGGTGTGGCGGATCTCGAGGGTGACCTCGCCGAGGCAGAGCCGCTCGCCGTGGGCCAGGGGTTCGATCGGGAAGTCGGGCTCGGCGACGTCGCCGTAGGAGATGGCGGCGCCGGTCGCCCCGGCGAGCTCGAGGTGCCCGGACAGGAAGTCGGCGTGGAAGTGGGTCTCGAGCACGCGCTCGATGGTGAGCCCGTGGGTACCGGCGTCGGTCAGGTAGTCGCTGATGTCCCGTTGGGGATCCACGACGACGGCGCGGCCGGTCGTCTCGTCGCCGATCACGTAGCTGTAGAGCGACAGGCAGCCGAGCTGGTGCTGGTGGAAGTACATGATGATCCTCCAGGTCCTCGGGCGTCAGTGCGACAACGTGCAGGCGGCTGCGGTTCACGCCAGCTTGGTGAACATCTTCTGTACGTCGGCGAGGTGGTAGCCCTCGGCCGCCGAGCGCTCTGGGTCCTCCAGGCACCAGGTGAGCCCCGCGGCCACGAGCACGAAGCCGGTCTGGTCCAGGGCCTTGTTGGCCGCAGAGAGCTGCGTGACGACGTCCCGGCAGTCCCGTCGGTCGAGCAGCATCTGCTGAATCCCCCGCACCTGACCCTCCACGCGGCGAAGGCGGCGGATCAGGTCGTCGACGGTGTCCTCAGGGAGCTCCACGCAGCCACTCTATATACCCCCAGGGGTATCTGCAACGTGCGACCCGCAGCCACCCTGTGGGTCAGACTGCACGCTCGTACCGGCCGGCCGGCCGGTCATCTGTCGAAGGAGGCTGCGCGTGTCCCGAGAGCGAACGGTGGTGGTCACGGGATCTGCCTCGGGCATGGGGGCGGCCACCGCGGCCCGCCTCCGGGCCGACGGCCAGCGTGTGATCGGGATCGACCTGCGCGATGCGGACGTGATCGCCGACCTCGCCGCGCTCGACGGCCGCCGAGCGGCCGTGGAGGCGGTGATCGGCTTGAGCGGCGGCGCCATCGACGGGCTCGTCACCTGGGCGGGGGTGGCCGGGCTCAGCGGTGTGCCGGGCAGCCTCCTGGTGTCGGTGAACTACTTCGGCACGGTCGACCTGCTCGACGGGCTGCGCCCCCTCCTCGTCGCCGGTGAGCGTCCCGCAGCCGTGGCCATCAGCTCGAACTCCACAACCTGTCAGCCGGGAGTGCCGATGGACGTGGTGGAGCGGTGCCTGGCGGGCGATGAGGCTGGAGCCAGAGCGACGGCCGACGAGGTTGGTTCGCTCGCCACCTACCCGGCCACGAAGATCGCCGTAGCCCGGTGGTCCCGGCGCCAGGCACCCACGGACGCCTGGGCCGGGGCCGGGATCACGCTGAACGTGGTTGCGCCGGGTGCCGTCGAGACACCGATGCTCCAGGCGACACGCGACGACGCGGTGATCGGCCCGTTCATCGACGCCTTCCCGGTGCCGGTGGGGCGCAAAGGATCCGCCGACGAGCTGGCGGCGGTCGTGCAGTTCTTGCTCGGTCCCGATGCCCGCTTCTTCTGCGGGTCGGTGGTGTTCGTCGACGGCGGCACCGACGCCCTGCTGCGGGCCGACGACGTGCCCGTACCGATGCCCTGAGGCGCCGGTGGCGTTTCTGAAGCCTCACTAGGGTTCGAGGGGTGAGCACGCAGCGCTACGACGGACAGGTGGCGGTCGTCACCGGTGCCTCATCTGGTCTGGGACGTCGGTTGGCCCTCGATCTGGCCGCCCGCGGTGCAAAGGTCGTGGGCATCGGCCGCTCGGCCGACCGGCTCGCCGAGGTGGCGTCGCTCGGAGGCGGAAGCATCACCGCCCTCCGCTGCGACGTCGATGACGAACCGGCCCTCACGAACGCACTGCGGTCGATCGAGAGCGAACGAGGGCAGATCGACATCCTGGTCAACTCGGCTGGTTGGGAGCAGGCGACCCGGGTCGAGGACGCGGACGTCGTCCTCTATCACCGGATCTTCGCGACCAACTTCTTCGGTCTCGTGGCCGCGACGCTGGCTGTGGTCCCGGGGATGCTGGGCCGGGGACGCGGGATCGTGGTCAACGTGTCGAGCGATCACGGGCGCGCACCCGCGCCAGGCACTCCGGCATACAGCGCGTCCAAGGCGGCGGTTTCGGCGTTCACGGAGAGCGTGGCCCACGAGTGCCACGGCCGCGGGGTGCACCTGCACGTGCTCTACCCGGGCTGGGTGCCGACGCCACTCGGCCAGGCCGTCGTCGATGCGGGAATGCCCCAGCCGCCGAGGGTTGTGCGCCGAACGGAGGAGCAGGTCGCCGCGGCCACGCTCGACCGCATGGGCGGCGAGGGCATCGAGATCAACTGCGCTCGCCTCGCCACGCTGGCGCCGGTGATGCGCGCGCTGGCTCCTCCCCTGTACCGGTCACAGCTCCGCAAGCAGGCCAACAGGGGCTGACCCGTCCGGGCGGTCGGCCTTGATCCGGGCGGCGTCGACGGTGTCGGTGGGGTGAGCGCGGGCCTAGCGCCCCGGCGGCGGCCCGAAGGGCGCCACGGGTCCCTGCGGCACCGCAGGGACCGCGAGCACGTCGGGCGCAACGATCCGGTAGGCAAACAGTCCGCTGAGCGGGGACAGGGGTGATGTCCCTAGGAACGTCTCGGCCGCGCTCGCTCCGAAGGCTTTGAACTCGAGGTCGCTCGTGCGCGTGCCGGTGCCGAGGTAGATCGTGTCGCCTACGACCGTCGGTGACGAGGACGACGCGCCGGCCACCGGCATCACCGAGAGCAGCGCGCCCGTGTCGGCATGGAAGGCGAGCAGCTCCGCCGAGAAGGTCGACGGGACGAGTACGACCCCGTTGGCGAAGGTGGGTGCCCCGTAGCTCTGGCGTGATAGCGGCGTGCGCCAGAGGATCGAGCCCGACGCGGCATCGATGGCCGTGAGCGACAGCATTCGGGCGGGGTCACTCGCGAGTGAGGTGTCGAGCCAGCTCTGGGGGTGTCCCTCGTCGAGCGGCTCAGCGATGGGTGTGGAGAGTGCCGTTGTGGCAAACACTGCGGGCCGCCCGCTCACGGTGCCGACCGCGGGGGTGCCGATGATCCCACCGACGGCAAAGCCGTCGGTGACGTGGCCGGCCTGGCCCACCCGAGTGACCCATGCCAGCCGGCCGCTCACGCGATCAAACGCGTAGTAGCCGCCGTCCTTGCTGCCGAAGCCGACCCGCCCGTCGGGGAGGAGGTTCGGTGAGGCCCCGAAGTCGTCATCCCAGTTCTCATTCACCCGCGGCGTGTCGTAGTGCCACTTCAGCGCACCCGTGTTGAGGTCCACCGCGTAGGCGTCTTCGCCGACCTCCACGTTCGGAGCGCCGCACGATCCAGTGCCGAAGAACACGAGCTTGGCGCCGACGTCGACGGCCGGCGAACCCCACACGCTGGCGCAGCCGCTGCCGGTTCCCGCGTTGCGGGTCAGCAGATCGGCGCCCTGGTACGTGGCCCCGGAGAGGCCTTCCTCCGGATCGAACTTCCAGTCCGGTCGCAACGTCCAGCTGGTGCCGGTGTGGCGCAGCGTGCTCGACACGATGCCCGTGCGACCCACGCCGGGATCGTTGTGGACGTCCAGTCCCACCACCACCTGGGCGCCATCGGCCGTGATGTGCACTGCAGGCGACGACTCGA
>JBKJSO010000422.1:0-9038 GCA_046595835.1 Acidimicrobiales bacterium
CCCCGACCGGCGATGCCCCGACCGGCGGTGCCCCGACCGGCGATGCCCCGACGGGCGATCGCCTTGTGGCGCCGGACTGATGACGGTCGCCCCCTCTTCTGCGTGGCACTACCTCGACCACGCCGCCAGCACGCCGATGCGCCCAGCCGCGATCGCCGCCATGGTGCCGCTGCTCGCCGAGCGCTACGGCAACCCCTCGGGGGCTCACGCGCTGGCGCGGGCCGCCCGGGCCACGCTTGAGGAGGCGCGGGAGCGGCTGGCCGCCGTCGTCGGATGTGCGCCGGGAGAGGTCGTGTTCACGAGCGGGGGCACCGAGGCCGACAACCTGGCCGTGCGGGGCACGGTGGGGGCTCGAGGCGGCATCGTGGCCTGCGCGGCCACCGATCACCATGCCGTGCTCCATCCCGTCGAGCGGGCCAGCGGTCGCAGGGTCGCCGTCGACGCGCGTGGCCTCGTCGACCTCAACGCGCTCGCCGCCTGCCTCGACCCGACCGTCTCGCTGGTCTCCGTGGCCCTCGTCAACAACGAGGTCGGCACCATCCAGGCGCTCGGTCAGATCGCCGAGGTGGTGCGCGAGCACGCCCCGACAGCACGTCTTCACACCGACGCGGCGCAGGCGCTCACGTGGCTCGACCTCCGTCAGCACGCGGCACCGGCCGACCTCGTGACGTTGGCCTCGCACAAGTGCGGAGGGCCACGCGGGATCGGCGCGCTCATCGTGCGCGGCGGCGCGCCGGTCGAAGCGCAGCAGGTCGGCGGCGGCCAGGAGCGGGAGCGGCGCAGCGGTACGCAGGACGTGGCGGGCGCCATGGCCTTCGCGGTGGCGGCTGAGCTGGCCGATGCCGAGCGAGGGGCCCTCGTCGAGCGGGCCACCGCGTGGCGCGACGCACTGCTCGACGCAGCCATCGAGGGAGTGTCTGGTGCGATCGTGAGCGCGAGCCCCGCCAGCCCCACCGGCGATCGACGGCACCTGGCGGCCGGGATCGCCAACGTGTGCCTCCCCGGTGTCGAGAGCGAAGCCCTGCTCTTCGTGCTCGAGCACGAGCACCGAGTGCTGGCAGCGGCCGGCTCGAGCTGCGCCAGCGGGGCGCAGGAGCCGTCGCACGTGCTGGCGGCGCTGGGGGTCGGGCGGTCGCTGGCTCGTGGCTCGTTGCGCTTGTCGCTCGGTTGGTCCACCACCGATGCCGACATCGAAGCGGCCGCGGCCGCTGTCCCGGTGGTAGCGGCGCGGCTCCAGGCCCACGCGCGCGACGGAGCGCCAGCATGAGCCGGGGTCGCGTGCTCGTCGCCATGTCGGGTGGAGTCGATTCATCCGTGGCGGCTGCGCTGCTCCTGGAGACGGGTCACGACGTGGTCGGGGTCACGCTCAAGCTCTGGGGCGGCGAGTCCGACTCCGGCTGCTGCTCGGTGGCCGACGTCGACGACGCTCGCAGCGTGGCTCGACGGCTCGGGATCGAGCACCACGTCTTCAACTTCGGCGACGACTTCGAGGAGCACGTGGTGGCCCCCTACGTGGCCGCCCACGCGGCCGGGCGCACCCCCAACCCGTGCATCGAGTGCAACCGCCACCTCAAGTTCGATCGCCTGCTGCGCCGCGCTGACGCGCTCGGGTTCGCCCGGGTCGCCACCGGTCACCATGCTCGCGTCGTCGATCGGAGCGACGGCAGGCGCCGGGTGGCGCGCGGTGCCGACCCACGCAAGGACCAGTCCTACGTGCTCCACATGCTCGACCAGGGCGTCCTGTCCCGGGTGAGCTTCCCAGTCGGACACCTCACCAAGACCGACGTGCGAGCTGTCGCGGCTCGTCTCGGGCTGGCGACGGCGGACAAGCCCGACAGCCAGGACGTCTGCTTCATCACGGCCGCACGCGGTCGAGCCGCCTTCCTCGCGGAGCGGATCCCCGCCACTCCTGGCCGCGTCGTCGACACCACCGGCGCCACCGTCGGCGCGGTGCCGTCGGTGGAGCTGGTCACGATCGGGCAGCGTCACGGGCTCGGCCTGCCCGGTGGGGGAGCGCCGCGCTATGCCGTCGGTGTCGATGTCGCGGCGGCCACGGTCACCGTGGGCAGCGCCGACGAGCTTTGCGTCGCCCGTGTGCCGTTGGTCGACCTCACGTGGTCGGGGTCGCCGGTGGCAGGCCCGCTGCTCGCACAGGTCAGTGCCCACGGCGAGGCACGGCCATGCCGTGTGGATGGCCACGACGTCGTCTTCGACGAGCCGAGTCGCCGAGTGGCACCGGGCCAGAGCGTGGTGCTCTACGACGCCGACGAGGTGGTGGCCGCGGGCCTGGTGGCGTGACCGCCCCTCAGCCCTGACCGCCGCTCAGCCGACGGCGATGCGACGCCGCGCCGCCTCGCCCAGGAGGGCGCCTGGTCGAGTGGGCGAGATCAGCAGGCGTTGCACCTGCTCAACCTCCACCGTGCGGTCGGTCCGCCGTGGCGCGATCTCGGTGGCCTCCACCAGCTCGATCTCGAGCGCCAACCCGAAGGCCCGCTGCGTGAGGTCCAGGGCGCCGTCCCCGTCAGCTGGCGCGGGGCCGAGGCGCCGGATGGAGGAGCGGGGGAAGAGCACGGGGTCGACCATCGCCTGGAGGTCGTGGAGCACCAAGCCGGCCGGCACGAACACCACCCATCGTCGACAAAGGCCGTGAAGGGCACGGATGGCGAACGCGGCGGCGGGCCCCCCGAGGGCGAGGAGCAGCCCGCCCGCCACCCATTGGTGGGCTGCGATGAGCAGTGGCCCGCCGACGGGCGCGGCCAGGGCCACGAGCCAGGTGAGCTGCAGCGGACCGAGGAGGAGCGATCCCGGAGCGCGCAGCGGCATCCGCCGTTCGTCGCCGTAGGACGAGCCGTTCACGAAGCAGTCGCCTGTGGTGGGTGCGAACGCGGCAACGACGGTGATGGCCGCCCACGTGACGCCCACGACGTCAGCCACACCGCGCGGTCCCACGACGGCCGCCCAGTTGGCCACGGCGAGGGCGGCCGGCGCGGTGATCCGCAGGGCCGTGAGGCTCACGGTCCGGGGGATGAGCACCGCGACGAGCACCTTCGCCCAGGCGGCCCAAGCGAGCACGGCGCCGGTGAGCGCGACAGCGCGGGTGCTGCCATCGAGGGCGCTACCGAGGGCCGGGCCCATGGCAAGGGGGAGCAGGGCCCACGTGCTGCGGGCGGGCGAGGGACCAGTCAGGAGCTGCATGACAGCCCTGAGATTTGCCCAATGACCCCACGGGTGGCTATTCCAGAGACATGCCAACCAGGGGGAACGGTGGCTGACGTGCGCGTTGGCGAGGCGGAGACGACATGAAGTCCTTGGACCTCGTCCACGGGCTCGCGACGTCGATCGGGAGCTTGCCGCACACGGATCCTCGTGCCGCGGCCAGCTTCGTGCTCGAGCATCAGGCGCGCCTGCCCGCCGCCCCCTCGCTCCCGAACCGGTCGGGCACGGAGCGGATGATCGCCCAGGCCGCTTGGGGGATCCGTGGTGTGTCGGTTCTGTCCGACGGCTCGCTCGAGGTCGACGACGCCAAGGTCGATCCGCAGGCTCCGCTCCTCACGGCAGGGATCGACGGTGAGCCCTTCGTCGGTCTGCGGGCCTTTCTCGGAGCCGTCGCAGGGCGACGAACCCCGATCAAGCTGCAGCTCACCGGCCCGGTCACCCTCGGCATCGCCCTCCACTCGCTCGGCATCCCCGCCCAACGGGCCTTTTCCGTCGCGGGCGCCGCCGTGCGCGCCCGCGCCCGCTCATTGGTGGCCGCCGCGCAGGACACGGCGCCGCTGGCCCCGCTTGTGGTCTTCGTCGACGAGCCCGGCCTCACCGCCGCCATGGACCCCTCCTTCCCCCTCGAGCCGAACCGCACGATCGACCTCGTGTCGAGTGCGCTCGCCACGCTTGAGCACCACGCCATCACCGGCCTCCACTGCTGTGGTCCCGCCGATTGGCGGGTCGTTCTGCAGGCCGGTCCGCAGATCCTGTCGCTCCCGGTCGCCATGGGCGCCGTGGAGCACGCCGGGGCGCTGAGCGCCTTCCTCGAGCGAGGGGGCTGGGTGGCCTGGGGGGCGGTGCCCACCACGGGGCCGCTCGGCATCACCCCGGATCGACTCTGGCAGCAGCTCTCGGCCGAGTGGTGTGGGCTCACCCAGGGCGGCTGCGATCCCGTGCTGCTCCGTGAGCAGGCGCTCATCACGCCCGCCTGCGGCCTCGCCCTCCACGACGAAGCGCAGGCCGATCTCGTGGTGTCGCTCACCAACCAGGTGGCTCGCCGGCTCGAGACGCAGACGCACGGTATGCGGCTCACCGTCGGCGCCTGAGCAGCCGGCCTGTCGGAGCTCATCGGTACGATCGGTCTGATGGCTGATCGAGCGGTGGAAGAGCGGGCGGCCGTTCTGCGCGTGGACATCCACGGGCACAACCGGCGCTACCACGAGCTCGACGACCCGACCATCGCCGACGCCGACTACGACGACCTCGTCCGCGAGCTCCGCGCCATCGAGGAAGAGTTCCCAGAGCTCATCACCCCCGACTCACCCACGCAGCACGTCGGCAGCAGCATCAGCACAACCTTCGCTCCGGTGGTGCACCGCGTGCCGATGATGAGCCTCGACAACGCGTTCGACGAGCGCGAGCTCCATGCCTGGGGCGAACGGCTGCAGCGCCGCCTCGGGCAAGGGGACGGGCCGGTCGACGTCGGCTACGTGTGCGAGCCCAAGATCGATGGCCTGGCCATCTCGATCCGCTACGAGGCCGGCCGGTTCGTGCAAGCGGCCACCCGGGGCGATGGCCGCACCGGCGAGGACGTGACCGCCAACATCGCCACCTTGCGCGAGGTGCCGGCTCGTCTGGCCAAGGGCGCCCCCGAGGTGCTCGAGGTGCGCGGCGAGGTCTACATGTCGATGCGTGCGTTCGCGGCGCTCAACGAGGGCCAGGTCGCCAAGGGCCTGCGGCCCTTCGTCAACCCGCGCAACGCAGCTGCGGGCGCGCTGCGCCAGAAGGATGCGACCGTCACCGCGGGACGCGACCTCTCGCTCTGGTGCTACCAGCTCGGCGAGGTGGTGGGCGGGCCGGTGTGGGCCACTCACCACGAGACGCTCGACGCGCTGCGCGACCTCGGCTTCCCCGTGAATCCGGAGATCCGCCGGGTCAGCACCCTCGACGACGTCTACGCCTACTGCCGTCACCGCCAGGGTCATCGTCACGACCTGCCTTATGAGATCGACGGCGTGGTCGTGAAGGTCGACGACCTGGCGCGGCGAGCCGATCTCGGCTCCACATCGAAGGCGCCGCGCTGGGCGATCGCCTACAAGTTCCCCCCCGAGGAGCGAACGACCACCCTGCTCGACATCAAGGTCTCGGTCGGGCGCACCGGGCGAGCCACGCCCTATGCCGTGCTCGAGCCGGTTTTCGTGGGCGGGGTCACCGTGAGTCAGGCCACCCTCCACAACGCGGACCAGGTGCTCGCCAAGGACGTCCGCCCGGGCGACACCGTCATCGTGCGCCGGGCCGGCGACGTCATCCCCGAGGTGCTCGGAGCGGTGCTCGCCGACCGCCCCGCCGATCGCCCGCCGTGGACGTTCCCCGCCGCCTGCCCGGTGTGCGGCGTGGCGCTCGTGCGACCGGAGGGCGAGGCCGACACCCGCTGCCTCAACGACGCCTGCCCCGCCCGGTCAGCGGGTGCCATCGAGCACTACGCCAGCCGCGGCGCGCTCGACATCGAGGGCCTCGGCGAGCAGCGGGTGCGCCAGCTCATCGAGCTCGGTCTCGTGCGCGACGTCGCCGACATCTACACCATCGACTGGGAGGTGCTCCGCCCGCTCGATGGGTGGGGTGAGCTCAGCATCTCCAACCTCCAGCAGGCGATCGACGCGTCGAAGCAACAGCCCCTGTCCCGCCTGCTCGTGGGCCTCAACATCCGCCACCTCGGCCCGGCGGGCGCCGAAGCGCTGGCCGCCGCCGAGGGACACCTCGATCAGATCATGCACGCCGACGTCGCCGAGCTGGCTGCCGTCGAAGGCGTGGGGCCCGTGATCGCGCGTGCGGTGCACGAGTGGTTCGCGGCTGCCGATCACCGAGCGATGGTGGAGCGCCTGCGGGCGGCGGGGGTGAACCTCCAGGGTCCCGCGGTGGTCGATGTGCGCCAGACGCTGTCCGGCAAGACGGTGGTCGTCACCGGCACGCTCGAGGGCTACAACCGCGAGGAGGTGGAGGCCGCCATCAAGCGGCACGGTGGCAAGTCGCCGGGCAGCGTCTCGAAGAAGACCACCGCCGTCGTCGTGGGCGAAGGCCCCGGCGCGTCGAAGCTCGCCAAGGCCACCGAGCTGGGCGTGCCCGTGCTCGACGAAGCTGCGTTCACCACGCTCCTCGAGACCGGCGAGCTGCCCATCTGACCCGACCCGGGTGTCACGTCACGTCGAAGCACCACTGGAACGACAGGTCGGATGGGGTGCCGCGACCGTCGGCTGTCTTCCACACGATGGCCGTCACGCAGTTCGGCCCAGAGGGCAGCGCCTCGAACGTGCGGCCCACCCCGGGCTCGAAGAACACCTGGTTCTGCTCGCGCACGATGCGCAGCTCGTCGGTGGGGATCGCCGTGCCGTTCAGGATCAGGCGACCCTCGTAGCCGGGAGCGAGGTCGATGCCGATCTCATTCTGGTGCAGGGCCTCCGCGCCTTCGACCGGAACCACGTGCTCCACCACGTCGGGTCGACCGTTCACGAGCACGGCCCCGCCGTCGCCGGTCTTGGTAGCGCGGATCCCCGCGAAGAGGGCCAGGGCGGCCACGGCGATGGCCGCGGTCACCGCCAGCTGGTAGCGGAGGCTCGACGGGGCACGAGACGGCTGGACGGCGCTGGGATCGCTCACGGGACCTCGATGGGGATCAGGGGCTGGGGAGGACGGGGGCGGGGAAGGCGTGCAGAGAGCTGGCGATGAGGACCATGACCAGCAGCGCGGTCCCGCCGAGGGCGAGGCGCACCAGGCCGTCGGTGCCCACCGAGCCGAAGGCGGCCACGATCGTGGTGCCCTCCAGCATGAGCAGCCCTAGCGCGGCGCCATGGCTGAGGTGCAGGATCCGCCAGGCGAACAGCCACTTGAGAGCGAGGCAGAGCACGAGCAGGCCCCGGAGCCCGGGTGTGAGCTCGGTGCGCCCCAGGACGACGATGCTCTCGACCAGCGTCTCGAGCGACACGAGCCCAGTGGCGATCCGGAGGGTTCCCGGCGGTGTGCGGGCGGTGCGCGACGGCGGGGCAGCGGCCATGACCGGGCCAGTCTGACCGCTGCGGAGCCACGAGCGGCCATCGGCGGCCCGCCAGGGTGCGCCGGGCACGCCAGGGCACCGGGTACCCTCGCTACGTGGTCATGTCCCGCACGACGGACCAGGTCGGTCGCGTGCTCGGCGGGCGATACCGGCTCCTCACCCCCGTCGGTACCGGCGCGTCAGCACAGGTCTACCTGGCCGACGACGTCCGTCTCCGGCGACGAGTCGCGGTGAAGCTGCTCCACGCGGCGCTGGCCGACGACGCCACGTTCCTGCGTCGGTTCCGGGCCGAGGCCCAGGCGGCGGCGGGGCTGAGCCAACCGAACATCGTCGCCGTGTACGACTGGGGCGACGACGACGGTCGGCCCTACATCGTCACCGAGTACCTCGCCGGGGGCAGCCTGCGGACCCTCCTCGACGACTGTGGCCGGCTGAGCCAGTCGCAGGCGCTCGTCGTGGGTCTCGAAGCCACCAGGGCGCTCGAGTACGCCCATCGCCGGGGCATCGTGCACCGCGACATCAAGCCCGCCAACCTGCTCTTCGGTGAGGACGGCCGACTGCGCGTGGCCGACTTCGGTCTGGCTCGGGCGTTGGCCGAGGCGGGATGGACCGAGCCGCAGGGGGCGGTGCTCGGCACGGCTCGCTACGCCTCGCCGGAGCAGGCGCAAGGCGAGTCGGTCGACGGCCGCGCCGACGTCTACTCGCTCGGTCTCGTGCTCATCGAGGCGGTCACCGGTGTCGTTCCCTTCGTGGCCGACACCACCATCGCCACGCTCATGGCACGCGTCGGCAAGCCAGTCCCCGTGCCCGACGAGCTCGGCCCACTGCAGAAGCCGCTCCTGCGCGCCGGACAGCCGCACCCCGCCGACCGGCCCGACGCCGGCGAGCTGGCCGTTGCGCTCATGGCCTGCGCGGGGGACCTGCCTCGCCCGGAGCCCTTCGAGCTGCGCGTCGCCCCGCCGGTGGTCGATCTCGCGAGCGGCCCGGGCGACCCCGACGCCACCATGCTCGGCACCTCGGCGCATGCCCCGTCGCGCCTCATCGAGCCTGGCGAGGCCACGATGGCCGACGTGCCCGTGGTGACCGGCGCCTACACCCCGCCGGTCGACCATGACCTCGGCGACGACAGCCCCCGGCGCCGGCGCCGCTGGCCGGTCGTCGTCCTCAGCGTGATCCTCGCTGCCTTGCTCGGTGTGGGGGCGGCCTGGGCCGTGATCGAGGCCCGCACGCCGTCGTACGCCGTGCCCGTGCTCATCGGCAACACCGAGGCGGCCGCCCTCAAGGCGGTCGACGGGTACGGCTGGAAGCTCGACCGCCGCACCGTGCGCAAGGACGGCAGCACCGCTGGCAACGTCCTGCGCACCGATCCGGCGGCCGGTGAGCGGCTCAAGAAGGGCCACACGCTCGTCCTCTACGTGTCGCTCGGCAACTCGCTGGCCCCGGTGCCCGGCGACCTGGTGGGCAAGACCCTCGACGAAGCCGCCGCCGCGCTGCACGACGCCGGCGGATTCGTGCCCAAGGTCGTCGATGCCTTCGATGAGACGCAGGCCAAGGGCATCGTGCTGAGCGTCGCCCCGGAGTCGTCAGGCAACCAACCCAAGGGCAGCGAGATCACCCTCACGGTGTCGCAGGGCCCGAAGCCGCGCACGGTTCCCACCGGGCTCGCGGGGACGACCTACGACGACGCAGCGGCCGCGGTCACCGCGCAGCAGCTCGTCCCGGTGAAGGTCGAGGAGTTCAGCGACACCGTCGCGGTCGGCAAGGTGATCGGGCTGCGCCCGGGCGAGGG
>JBKJSO010000205.1:0-14247 GCA_046595835.1 Acidimicrobiales bacterium
GATCACCAAGCTCATCGTGTACCGCCACTTCGACTCGAAGGAGGAGCTCTACCGGGCGATCCTCCAGCGGGTGTTCGACCGCCAGGGCGAGGAGCTCCTCCGTCAGCTGGCCGAGCCTGAGCGGCGCGGCATCGGTGCTCGCACCTTGCTCACGGTGGCGCGCGAAGACCCGGCGGCGTTCGTGTTGCTGTGGCGTCACGCGCCGAGGGAGCCGCAGTTCGCCACCTACTCCCACGAGCTGCGGACGATGGCGGTCGGCGCGGTTCGCGACCTCATGCAGATCGCCAGCGACGACCCGACCTTCGATGCCTGGTCGGCAGAGGTGGTGATCGGCTGGCTGGTGGAGGCGGTGCTCACCTGGCTCGAGGTCGGTGACCCAGCGCGCGACGGCGAGCTCGTCGGCTGGGTCACCGAGGGCCTCATCCGGATGCGCACCGGCTGGGTCGACGCGGCCATCCCCTTCTCCCCGTAGCGGTCCTGGCGGGCACACAGGGTGGGTCTGTCACTGAATCGGGGCCCACGGCCCGGATTCAGTGACAGACCAGACAGCGCGACAAGTGGTGTCACCAAATCGGGGTTCACGACCCGGATTCGGTGACACCGACGAGGAGCGATCCCCGACTCGCCGTAGGACGGCGGGGCGTGCTGGAGCTTCAGCTGCGCTCACAGCGAGCTGACGACTCTCGCTACTGCGCGGACACGGCGGCGATGGCGGCGTCGGCGGCGCGCCCGGTGGCGAGCTTGGCGCCCTTGGCGAGCGCGGCCATGCGCGGGAGGTGGTGCGGGTGCCGGAGCACGTAGCGGAGCACGCGCAGCATGTTCGGCGTGCCGTCCTGGTTGCTGAGCTGGAAGATCTCCTCCACCACGGTGCCGTCGCTGGCGCGGTCGCTGATGACCCGGAACACCGACCACGGGATCTGGCGTACCTCGCAGCAGGCGGCGATCGCCGCGGTCTCCATGTCGAGCGACACCACGCCACGGGCCCGCAGCGCGGGCAGCTCGTGGGCGGGGGTGATCACGTTGGTGGTCCACATCGTGCCGTGCGGCGTGCCACCACCCAGCGCCGTGGGGTGGAACTCGGCGCCGGTCTCGCTGTTGACGACCACCTCGGGGAGCACGAGCGCACCGATCGGCGTCTCGTTCTCGACTGCGCCGGTGATGCCAAACACCACGACTCGCTCCGGGGTGACCGCTCCGAGGAGGCGCTCGGTCGCCTCGGTGGCGAGCGCGGTGCCCATGCCCGTGGCGAGGGCCACGACCGGGCGGTCACCGAGGGTGCCCGATCGCAGGGGGACGCCGTTGATGGATGTCTTGCGGAGCTGCAGCCGCTTGCTCAGCGGCGTGAGCTCCATCGGCATGGCGCAGACGAAGGCGACGGGAGGGGGGTGAGACATGTCGTAGATCTTGGCCCGGCCGTCGGATCGATGTGGCGGGGTCAGCCTTGGATGGCCGCTTTCTGCATCGAGCGACCAGCGCTGGCGAGCCCACGCAGGGCGCCCGGGATGCCGGCGAGCGCGCCCTTGATGTCGCGCCTGACCGAGATGCGATAGGTGCTGCGTCGGGGGCCAACCCGGTTGTCCAGCCAGCACGAGTGCAGCATCAGGTTGGGATTGAAGGTGGGGCATGATGCGCGGGCCAGGGGGCCAGCTTCGATGTGATGGGCGTCGAAGATCTGCACCTCCTTGGGGCCGTCCTGATGGACGACGACGACGACGTAGCCATCGTCGGGATCGTCGGCGCCGGTTCGCGGCACGAAGGTCGGCGGTGAGGGGAAGGCACCGTGTTCATACGTGAAGATCTCCGCCACCTTCATCGAGTCGACGTCGATGCGGGCCAGTGAGCCCGGAACCGCCTCGGTCGGCAGGTCCACGGGGGCGACGAGACCATCGGTGGCGTCGCCGTAGAGAGCCCACCACTCGTTGGGCACGAGGTCGGGGTCGAAGCCGAGCCCGGCGTACCAGAGCTGGCGCTGATGGCGGCGAGCCTCGGGTCGGTGGGTGTCGGCGGTGGCCAGGATGCCGCCCCACATGCGGGGGTCCGTGACCGTCTCGGCTTCGCGCACCTCGCCGGTGGTCGCATCGATGAGGTACCGACCGACGAGCGATGGCTGGAGCGCCAGCGTGACCAGCCCCTCGTAGTTCGGATCGATGAGGTTGCCGGTGCGGTGGCCGACCGACTCGCGGGTCATCGTGATCATCAGGTCCGAGAGCGGGATCTGCTGGAGCACGACTCGAAGGCAGCCGTCGACCTCGTCGTAGTCGACGCTGAGATGCCCGGTGGGAATCGGGATCCTGACCTCGGTGGCGGGCACCGTGCCGCCGGGAGCGGTCGCTCGCAGGTCGGCCTTTGCCACGATCCAGAGGTTCGTGTGCTCCTGGTTGCGCAGCGTTCGGGGCTTGCCGCGGAACGTGTCGGGCTCGAGGATGAAGGGCAGGTCCGCGAACACGACGTGGTGTTCAGTGACCTTGACGTCGTGGATCGAATCGAACGCGGACATGCCGGTCACCCGCCAGCGATCGACCGCGCCGTCGAGGTGCCAGCGGGCGAGCCACGTCTCGCCGGCCACGCCGGGTGGGCTGACCTGCATGTAGTTCACGAAGTAGAGCGCGTGATCGTCGTGGTCAGCCGCGGGGTGAGCGGCCACCGCCACGAGCGGCTCGAGGAGGCCAGGCGCTGATTGCAGCCACTCGTCGTTCCCTCCGACGGGGGTGAGGTACTCCATCGTCTCAGGGTCCACCTCGATAGGGCGGCCGGCGTCGTAGCCGATGAAGAGGCGGTCATCGATGGGCTGGACACCGGTGTTGGCCAGGTTGGTGATCCCGAAGGGCGACACCTCGATGAACTGGAGCATCTTGAACAGCCACGGCAGCCGTCGGCGCAGGGGGCTGACCGTCGTCTCCACTCGGCGGTGCTGCACCTGGATGCGGCCGTCGCCGTCAGGCCGCAGGTGGATCTTCTGGAGCAGACCCTGCGCCGCGAACCAGTGCCCACCCGGCTTGCGCTTGTCCGGTCCGACGACGAACACGGCGCCACCCACGTCGGTGGGCCAGTGGCCTTCGATGACCTCGAGGGCGTGATCCTTGGGGCCCTGGCCCCAGAAGAGGTTCTTCGTAAGCGTTGGCATCCCACGAGGTTAACAGTGTTCACCTCCGGCGATCAATCACTCTGCTCCGGTCAGATTGAGGTGGCGCGCCCCGCCCAGTACGGAGCGCGGAGGTCGCGCTTGGTGAGCTTGCCGGACTCAAGGCGAGGCAGGGCGTCGTGCACGTCGAAGCTGCGGGGACACTTGTAGCCCGCCAGCTTGGTGCGACAGTGGGCCATGAGGGCCGCCTCCAGCGAGGCCGTCCACTCGTGCCCGTCGCGCAGGGCCACCGCCGCCTTCACCTGCTCGCCCATGTCGTCGTCGGGCACGCCGAACACGGCTACGTCAGCGACCGCCTCGTGCCCGGCGAGCACGCCCTCGATCTCCGCCGGGTAGATGTTCACGCCTCCCGACACGATCATGTCGATGCGCCGATCCGACAGGAAGAGGTAGCCATCCTCGTCGAGGTAGCCGATGTCGCCGAGGGTGCCCAACCCGTCGGTGAGGTGGGCGGCCGCCGTCTTGTCGGGCGCCTTGTGGTACTCGAAGTCGCTCCCCATCAGGTTGCGGAAGTAGAGATCGCCGGGCTGGTTCGGCCCGAGCGGCTCGCCGCCCTCACCGACGACGACGATCTCGATGATCGCGAGGGGCTTGCCGACGCTGCCAGGGCGCTCCAACCACTCCGACGCGGAGATGAGCGAGATGAAGCCACCTTCGGTGCCGCCGTAGTACTCCGTGACGATCGGGCCGAGCCACTCGATCATGCGGCGCTTGACATCCGGGGGGCACGGCGCCGCGCCGTGCAGCAGGGAGCGGAGGCTCGACCCGTCGAACGCCGAGCGACGGTCGTCGGGCAGCTCGAGCAGGCGCTTCATCTGCGTCGGGACGAGGTGCAGGTTCGTGACCCCGTGCGCATCGATGAGCGTGAGCAGCTCGTCGGGGTCGAAGCGATGCTGCAGCACGATCGTCGCCCCGCACAGCAGCGAGAACAGCGCGAAGACCCATTGCGCCGAGTGGTACATGGGCCCGCAGATCGCCTGCGCCGGGTGCTCGTCGGGGAGCTCCAGGATCGGGCGCATCGAGTGAGCCATCAGCGTGAGCATCTCCGGCGGACCACCGACGCGACCCAAGGCTGATCGCACTCCCTTGGGTCGACCCGTGGTGCCCGACGTGTAGAACATCGGCCCCCCTCGCTCGGCATCCGCGATCTCGTCGGTGGACGCGTCGGCCAGCGCCTGCTCGTAGTCGTCGAACCCTGGCGCCATGCCGCGCACGGCGAGACACGCATCCGGGGTGGCGGCGATCGCCAGCGCTGCGACTGCGACCTCGAGCCAGCGCCCGTCGACGATCAGAGCGGCGGCGTCCGCATCATCGATCACATAGGCGAGCTCGTCGGCCACCCAGTGCCAGTTGATCGGGACCAGTAGCCAGCCCCCGTGTGCGCAGGCGAGCGCGACCTCGACGGCTTCGGCCTGGTTGCCGAGCATCGCCACGACGACGTCGCCGCTGCCGAGCCCCCGCGCCCGGAGCGCGTGCACGAGACGCGTGACGCGGACGTCGAGGTCGTGCCAGGTCGTGGTGCCGTGTTCATCGACGACGGCGGGATCGTCAGGACGGGCGGCAACCAGATCAGCCAGCAGCACGGTCATGGACGGCGACCGTACCAGCAGACCCAGGTTTGATGAACGGCGTTCATCTGCCATGCTTCGGCGATGGTGGCCGAACCCGCAGAGCGTCCACCGCTGCGCCGAGACACCATCGTGGCGGCGGCGCGCGAGATGGTGCGCACCGGTGGCCTGGCCAAGCTCTCGCTACGTCGCCTGGCGGCCCGCCTCGGTGTTACGGCCCCCGCGCTCTATGCGCACGTCGCCGACAAGAGCGACCTGTTGCGAGCCGTGGCCGAGGTGGAGTTCGATCGGTTGCTCGACCGGTTCGGCGAGGTCGAGGCGTCCGAGCCCGGCGCCCGCGTCCGCGCCCACTTCCGCGCCTACGTGGATCACGCCCGCGAGAACCCAGAGCTCTTCGACGTGATGTTCCTCTTCCCGCCTGGGCTCGGCCCGGCCAGCCTCCCGGCTGGCGCCGAGCTGCCGGCGGCCACGCGTGTCTTCACGGTCGCTCTGGGGGCTGTCGAGGAGGCGATCGCAGCCGGCGAGATCATCTCGAGCGACCCCGTGCTCGTCGCGCTGACCCTGTGGGCCGCGTGCCACGGCGTCGCGACGGCCTTGCAGCTCGGGTTCGGTCTGCCTCCCGAGCTCGAGGACAGTCTCATCACCGAGGTGTCCGAGCGGTTGCTGGCGGGGTGGGCCCTGCCTCGACCCACCGGGTGAACACTGTTCATTACCGGTGGCTCCTGCAGTAGCATGCCGGCGCCGGCGGGCGCCCGGCGGAGGTGAGGGGTCCATGGGAACGACGAGGCGCGTGGTGCTGCAGGGCGGCAGCGTGGTCGACGGCACCGGCGCGCCCACACGGCCTGACACGAGCGTCGTCCTCGCCGGCGACGAGATCGTGGCCGTGGGCGCTGCCGCAGATGTCGAGGCGTCGCTCCGCGACGAGGTCGTCGAGCGCATCGACTGCCACGGCCGCTGGGTGATGCCGGGGCTGATCGATGCGCACTGCCACATCACCTTCGGTGAGCCGGATTCCAACGACGAGCTGTTCTTCCACCGACCTGCGGCCACCTCAGCCCTCCTCGCCGGCCACAACGTGGGGAAGCTCCTGCGTGCTGGGGTGACCGGGTTCCTCGACGCGGATTGCATCTTCGATCTCGGCCCGGCGCTGCGCGATGCCATCGAGGCAGGGATCGTGGAGGGCCCGCGCATGAGCGCCGGCATGAACGCGCTGCTGACCGCGGCAGGCGGCACCGCCGGGCGCCTCATCCCCGATGAGGGTCGGCTCGGCTACGCGCAGATCGTGGGCGGACGCGAGGAGATGGTGCGGGTGACCCGCCAGCAGATCAAGGGTGGTGCCGACTGGATCAAGATCCACGTGACCGGGCTGCTGCCCGGTCGCACGGGCGAGCAGTCGGTGTGGAGTGACGACGAGCTGCGCGCGGTCGTCGAGACGGCCCACGATCTGGGGACTCCGGTCGTGGCCCACTGCCGCACGGCTGGCTCAACCACCCAGGCGGCGCGAGCCGGGGTCGACCTCCTTCTGCACACGTCCTTCATGGACGATGAGGCGCTCGATGCGGTCGTCACCTCCGGGGCCGCGCTGTGTCCCACGTTCACGTTCCTCGCCAACCTGTGTGATCACGGACACCTCGTCGGTGCCGGCTCGGCGCAGGTCGACCTGTTCCGGGGGGAGATCGCCGCGACGGCGTCCATGGTGCGACGGGCCCACGATGCCGGCGTGCGACTGCTGTGCGGTTCCGAGAGCGGGTTCTCCCTCACGCCCTACGGTCACTGGCACGCCCGAGAGGTCGAGCTGTTCGTGTCCGAGCTCGGGCTCGACCCTCTTGACGCGCTCACCTGCGCCACGGCCAACGGCGCCATCGCGCTGCGTCAGCCGATGGGCCAGATCGGGGTGATCGCCGAGGGAGCCCGGGCAGACGTGCTCGTGCTCGACGCCGACCCCACCACGAACGTCGGTGTGCTCGGTGACCGCACGAACCTGCACGCGGTGTTCAGCCGAGGCCAACGAGTCGACCTCGATCGGCCGTGGCCAGAGCGCCGGACCCTGCCGGGCGAGAAGGTGGGCCGCTGGTCGGCCGCGCCGTTGACCCGCGAGATCGTCGCCAACGGCGGGCCGCAGGGATGACTGGGCGAGCGGTGCTGGTGACCGGCGCCGCGGGGGGACTTGGTTCGGCGATCGCACGACGCTTCGCCACCGAGGGCGACCGCGTGTGCGTGCTGGACATCGACGGGGGAGCGGCCCGTCAGATGGCCGATCGCCTGCCCGGTGACGCGGTCGGTCTGGGGGCCTCCGTGGCGGTGCCCGACGAGGTGGAGGCCGCGCTCGATCACTTCGGGACGCCTGACGTCGTCGTCAACAACGCGGGGATCGTGCGGTTCGGCCCACTCGCCGAGCTGGAGCTCGACGACTGGCGGGCCGTCGTCGACGTCAACCTAACCGGCACCTTCGTCGTGGCTCGGGCGGTGGCACGCCGGTGGCTGGCGACCGGGCGACCCGGCGTCATGGTCAACGTCACCTCCATGAACGGCGTAGCGCCGGGACCGAACGCCGGGGCCTACGGCGCCACCAAGGCTGCGGTGGCGCTCCTCACGCAGCAGATGGCGCTCGAGTGGGGCTCGGCTGGTGTCCGCGTCAACGCGGTCGCCCCCGGGCTGATCGATGGTGGGATGTCAGCGCCGATCTACGCCGACCCGTCGACGCGTGACGCCCGCTCCTCCAAGGTGCCCCTCAGGCGACTGGGCACCGTCGACGACGTCGCCGACGCGGTGTGGTGGCTCGCGTCGGACGCCTCGTCGTACATCACGGGCCACCAGCTCCTGGTCGATGGTGGGGTCACGATGGCGATGATCGCAAACCTCCCGCGGCCGGGCGCCGTGGACGGCGTCGGCCACGCTGGGGAGCCCGGGTGACCGGCTCCGAGGTGCTGCTGCTCAGCGGTGGGCCCCACCCGTTCGCCGAGACGACCCCGATCCTGACTCGTGTCATCGAGGACGAGGGCGGTCGTGTCACCGTCGTCGAGCGCCCCGAGGCCGCTGCCGATCTGCTCAGCGCCGGCACCGCCGACATCTTGGTCCTGAACACGCTGCGATGGCGGATGTTTGAGGACCGCTATGCGGACCAGCGAGGTGAGCATGCCTACGCGTCGTCGCCCACGGCCCGCGCCGCGATCGGTGACTGGATCCTCGGGGGTGGTCGGGTGCTCGCGTGTCACGCCGCCGTCGTGTGCTTCGACGACTGGCCCGAGTGGGGGTCGCTGCTTGGAGCTCGCTGGCACTGGGATCGCTCGTCGCATCCGCCGCTCGGCGAGGTCGCGGTGCACGTGGCGGCACCGGACCACCCACTCGTCTGCGGGCTCGCTGATGCGGTGATCGTCGACGAGTGCTACGGCTTTCTGGACCACACCATCGCCATCGACGGCCTGCTCACGGGCCAGCACGGCGGAGCGGTCCACCCGCTGCTGTGGGAGCACCGACCCGGGGCCGGTCACGTCGTGGTATCGCTGCTCGGTCACGGGCCCGACTCCTTCCGCCACCCGTTGCACGACGCCATCCTGCGCCGCGCGCTGCGCCACCTCGTCGGAGCGGTGACCCGATGACCCACGTCGTCACCCTCACCGAACACGTCGACGTCATCGCGGCGCTCCGAAGCAAGGCGCTCCGACAAGCGCTGTACGACGCCGGCGACGTGGTGATGGCCGATGTGCTCGTCAACCTGCACGCCGACGAGCACCGGGCGCGGCGCCGACTTGAGAACCGACTCTTTCGTCGAGACGCTCATGAGCGCTACGAGCGGGCCCTCTTCCCAGAGGTGATCGATCGGACGATGCGACCGCATCTCGCCGAGGGCGGTTGCGAGCTGGTCGAGCTGAGTCACCAGCTGATGATGAACCTGGCCGCCCTCACTGCGGGCGTCGACCGTCCGCTGGGAACGCCCCAGGAGTCGCTACACCTCTACGACTACCTGATGCGCTTCATCGAGGGGGCCACGCTCGCCCACTACACCGGCGATCGTGCGGCCAAGCGCGCCGAGGTGGCCACCGCGATGCAGCGCTTCGACGCCGAGTTCCTGGCGCCGTCGATCGAGCGCCGGCGCACGCTGATCGCTCGGGAGGCCGAGGGCGGGGTGCTCGCACCGGACGACGTCCTCACCGTCCTGCTGCGCAACGACGACGCCCTCCACCTCCCTCACGATGTCGTGCTCCGCGAGATCTGCTTCTTCCTCCTTGCCGGCGCCCACACCTCAGCCACCGCGTTCACGCGGACGCTCCACCACCTCTTCGGGTGGCTGGCCGACCATCCGGACGATGCAGAGCGACTTCGGTCGGACCGGCTGTTCGTGCAGCGCTGTGTGCACGAGACGATCCGGCTGCAACCGTCCAGCCCGATCGCGATGCGCTGGGCCCTGAGCGAGGTGACGCTCCCCGGCGGTCGCGTGGTGCCTGAGGGCGCTCAGGTGGTGCTCGACCTGCTGGCCGTCAATCACGATCCCCGCATCTGGGGACCGGATGCCGCCGCTTTCAACCCGGACCGCGTCGTTCCCGACGGGCATGGCCCCTGGGGGCTCTCCTTTGGGTCGGGCATGCACGCGTGCATCGGTCAGGACTTGGCCGGTGGCCTTGCTCACCAAGCCGACCGCGACCCCGCGGATCATCTGTTCGGTCTCGTGCCGATCGCGGTCCAGTGGATGGTGACGAACGCTGCTCGCCCCGACCCGGCCCATCCGCCGGTGGCGGATCCGGCCAGTGAGCGCGGGTACTGGTCTTCCTACGGGGTGCTGCTCGGGTGACCGACCCCACGACGGCACCCCACGATCCCGTGCGTTCGTGGCGGCACCCGGTGCCGTGGAATCCTGAGCTCGAGAGCCAGCGGCTCGTCGACTACCACGCCCACGTCGTTCTCCCTGGCCTGGAGGGACGGGCGGGGGACCTCGGGCCCGAGTCCGGCGTGGACGAACATGGCTGCCCGTGGTTCCGCGTCGGCAGCTACCGGCTCGAGGGCGTGCACTACCCCGGGACAGCCTTCACGCAGCTCGACCTCCGATTGGCCGCCATGGACGCCCTGGGCATCAGCGCACAGGTGCTGTCCCCCAACCCGCTCACCTACTTCCACCACATCGGCGCGTCGACGGCGGCGGCCCTGAGCCGCTGGCACAACGACGAGCTCGCGGCCTTGGTCGCCGAGGTGCCCGATCGGCTGGCCGGCTTCGCGCAGGTACCCATCCAGGCACCCGACCTGGCGGCAGTCGAGACACAGCGCGCCGTGCGCGACCTCGGGCTCGTCGGCCCGTACCTGGGAACACAGGTCGGCCGAGATCTTGACGATCCAGCCTTGGACGATGTCTGGCAGTGCTGCACCGAGCTCGATGTGCCCGTGTTCCTCCACCCAGGCATCCACGGCACCGATGGCCCTGCGCTGGATCCGCGCCTCGCGCGGTTCGACCTGGAGCTGACGCTCGGCTTCCTCTATGAGGAGACGGTGGCGGTGGCGCAGCTGGTGTTCGGAGGCGTGCTGCATCGGCACCCTGATCTACGGGTGTGCCTCTCGCATGGCGGCGGCGCGGTGGCCTGGTTGCGGGAGCGCTGGCAGCGGGCCGTCGAGGTGCGGGCCTGGGTGCCGGAGTTCCTGCGGGAGCCCGGGGCATTCGACGCCCAGCTTGGTCAGCTCTGGTTCGACGGGCACACCGGGGGACCGGAATCGCTCGGTGTGCTCCGTCGCAGCGTCGGGTCGGACCACCTCACCTACGGCTCCAACCTCGCAGGCTGGGACGCACCGCGTCCGGCTGGGTAGACGTCCGACGCGTCAGAACAGCGCTCGGTTGGCCCCGCCATCGACTGGAAGGGCGACACCAGTGATGAAGCGCGCGTGATCCGAGCAGAGGAACGCAACCACCTGGCCGAAATCGGCCGGTCGCCCCAGCACCCGGGTGGGCACCGAGGCGGTCGCTCCGGAGAGGTCGCCGCCGTAGACCGCGCGCAGGCGATCGGTGGCGTGGGAGCCCGGCAGCACGGAGTTGACCGTGACCCCGCTGGCGGCCACCTCGGTGGCGAGCGTCTTGAGGAACCCGGTCACACCCGCGCGGGCAGTGTTCGACAGGATCAAGGCGTCGATCGGTTGCCGCACCGAGATGGAGGTGATGGCCACCACCCGACCCCAACCGGCCGTGACCATCGAGGGCACGGCCGCCTTGCACATCGCGACGGTCGAGAGCAGGTTGAGCTGCAGAGCCGCGGTGTACGCCTCGACCGGGGTCGTCGAGAACGTCCCGGGGGGCGGGCCGCCCGCGTTGGGGACGAGGATGTCGACACCGCCAAGGCGATCGATGCCCGCCGAGACGAGCTCGGTGGCACCCTCCACGGTGCCGACGTCGGCGCGGATGCCGGTGACCGGTCCAGCCAGCCCTTGCAGGCTGGCGACGGCGCTGGCCAGACGGTCGGGATCTCGCCCGCAGATGACGACCTGCGCCCCAGCTTCGGCGAGCGCGGCCGCGCTCGCGAGCCCGAGCCCCGCGGTGGCGCCGGCGACGAGGGCTCGGCGACCCTGGAGGCCGAGATCCATCAGAGGCCGGCCTCCTCACGAAGGCGGGCTCGGCGGGCCAACAGCAGCCCCATCGCTGCGCCCCCGACGACGATCACCAGAGCGGCTGTGCGTCGCCGCGTCGCCGCTCGGTCCTCGGCCGGGTTCGAGGCGTAGCGAGCGACCGTTTGCAGCTGGGCATCCGACACGGCCTTGCTCTGAGCGATGTCGACGCTGGACACGCGCCCATCGTGCACATCGACGTTCAGCCGGATGCGGTCGTGCGAGACGACGGCGGTGACCGGCCATGCGTCCGACACGGGTGCGCGAGCGACCACGATGTCGGTGACGTGGAGGCCCGCGGCGCCGAACGCCGCGTTGACCACCGGCGCGACATCGGCGCGGGCAAGGCTGGCCGTGCCGCAGGCGGCGAGCAGGGTGATCGCGCCCAGCCACACGCTGAGTCGCCTCACCATCGGAGGTACACGGTGGCAAAGCGCGACCGCTGCCGGTCGCCCTTGCGAACGATCCAGTCCAGTGTGGGGAACAGCCTGCGCCAGGTCGGAGCGGTGAGGATCCCTCCAGCCAGGGAGAGCGCGGTCGCCAATGCGACGAACAGCGCGTACCAGGACCGCCTCTGCACCTTGATGAACGACGTGCGAGCCTCGATCGGCGCCGCGCGACTCGCGGCGATGGCGTCGATCGACGGGGCCGGTGGGGTTCCGATCACCGAGCTACCGGTGGTCAACGCCGGTCGTTCGAGCACCGGTGGGGCCTCGACAGCGCTGTCCTCGACCTGAGGTGCGGCCGCTGCGGTCAAGCGACCGATCACCTCGATGCTGGCGTTCGTCGAGCCGATTCGGTACCCCGCCCCCTGACCTGTGCTGGGATCAGTTTGCAGGAAGTTGAACCCACCACCGGAGGCGGTGGCGTGGTTCGCCGTTGCCGAGGTGCGTGGCTCGCCAGCCTCGAGGCGGGGGCCACCGTTCTCGCGGATCGGATCGGTGAACGGGTCCGTTGGACGACCCTCGACCGGCGCGCTCGTGGCTCCGTCGACACCGACCAGGATGACCTCGGTCGTGGCCGACGAGCCGTTCGGGCCGACGACCAGCGTGAGCACCTCGCCCATCTCCTTGGCGGTCACGCCCGGCGCGAGGACGACGTTGGAGGCATGCCAGCCCGCGATGACCGTGACGACGTCGCACTCCACGATGGAGGTGGCCCAGGCCCGGGCGCCGTCCGCCGTCGCATCGCCAACCCCGAGCTCACGCCCGCCGGTGGAGGAGGCCGACGCAGAGATGGGAGACACCATGGTGTGGGAGACCCCGCCCCAGTCCTCGGTGGACTCATCGGGGATGTCCTCCGAGGGATATGCGGACACGGCGCGCGGCGGAGGTGGCGAGCCGGCCGGCGTGAGCGCCTCGAACGGACCCGCGTACTGTGGCCCGGCCTCGGCATACGTGAACAGCGGCTTGGTGGCCTGTTCGATCTGGCCGTACACGTTGGACAAGCCGTACTCGGCGGGAGAGGCGATGACCGGTCGGCTCACCGCGGACTCCGCCGAGATGAGTGCCTGAACAGCCGGTTGCGCGCATGCGGGCAGTGCGCCCGCGGGCGGAGTCAGGGACAGTGACATGAGCCCAACCGCCCCGAGCACTCGCGTCGCCATCCCGGCTCGACTCATGATGCTGATCCTCTCAGGAAGACGGCTCGCACGAGATCACCGCGGTCTGTGAGCTCGGCAGTGGGCCCCTCGAAGCGAACCTTGCCCCGCTCGAGGAAGTACGCGCGATCGGTGAAACGGGCAGCGGTGGCGAGACGCTGTTCGACCACCAGCAACGCGATCCCACTGGCGTGGAGCTCCCGGACGACCTCGATGAGGCGCTCGATCACCAGCGGCGCGAGCCCGAGGCTGAGCTCGTCGATGATGAGCAGGCGCGGTTCGTGGACCAGCGCGCGTGCGAGCGCGAGCATCTGCTGCTCGCCGCCGGACAGCGATCCCGCCAGCTGCGAGGTGCGCTGCGCCAGGATCGGGAAGCGCTCGAACACGATGTGCTCGGCGCGCGCGACTCTGGCTGGGTCCTTGCGGAACGGCCACATCGCGATGCGCAGCGACTCGGCGACGGTGAGTGCCGGGAAGGTGCAATGACCGCCAGGGATGTGGACGATGCCACGGCGCAGCAGCGCCTGGGGTCCTTCGCCGCTGACGTCGTCGCCGTCGACGAGCACGCGGCCGCCGCCCAAGGGTTGGGCCCCGGTCACGGCCCGCAGGAAGGTCGACTTCCCGGCTCCGTTGGTGCCGAGGAGCGCCACGGACTCCCCGGCGTCCACCTCGATGGTCACCCCATCGAGGATGCGGAGCTTGCCATAGGACGCCTCGATGTCCTCGGCGCGGAACAGGAGAGCAGTCACGAGTTGGCTCCCGCTCTCTCGGCCATCGATGGATCGTCGAGCCCGAGGTAGGCGACCACCATCTGCGGATCCGCCAGCACCTCGTCCGGCGTGCCCGTGATCAGCACACGGCCGGCGTCCATTCCGACGATGCGGTGGCTCACCGAGCTGACCAGCGCTACGTCGTGCTCGACGAGCACGATCGACACGCCGGTGACGTCGGCGATCTTCGTGAGCAGTGGCGCGAGCGCCCGAGCCTCGGCTTCGGCGAGCCCGGCGGCGGGCTCGTCGAGCAGCAGCAGCCGGGGGCGCTGCGCAAGCATCGCGGCGAGCTGGAGCATGCGCAGCGTGCCGTAGGAGAGCTCGTCGGCTCGGGCGCCGGCAAACGGACTCAGGTCGACCACGTCCATCACTGCTTCGATCTGCTCGCGCGCGTGCGACTCCTCCGAGCGCGCCCGGGGAAGGGACAGCCCGCCGGCGAGGAGGCCATGGCGCATCGACGGGTGCTTGGCTACGAGCAGGTTGTCCAGCACGGTCAGCGATGGGAACAGCTGTGCCTGCTGGAAGCTGCGGCTGACGCCGAGACGGGCGCGCTCGTAGGGCAGGTGCGCGAGCAGATCGCCACCGTCG
>JBKJSO010000419.1:0-4638 GCA_046595835.1 Acidimicrobiales bacterium
CCGTGGTGACCGAAGCCAGCGATGGCTCCCCACGTTTTCACCGCTACGTGGATTGGTTGAGCGCACTCGCGCAGATCGGTGTCACGTTGAGCGATCGACCGGTGTTCGACGAGCCCACCGCACTCGAGCAGATCCCCGACCCGCCCCAGATCGGTCGACGGTCACGATCGAGGCCCGACGCATAGATCCTTCGGCTTCGGCTGCTTCGAGCCGCGACCGCAGTCGCTGCATCACCAAGATCGCTTCGGTCAGCTCACCGGAGGTCATCCCGCCCGAATCCACTGCACTGATCGCGCAGGACGCGGTATCGAGCAACGCAGCAGCGTCGGCCACGACGGGTCGTCGATAGCCTCCGGGTGTGGTCGCCCTGGATCCGCTTGCTCCCTTCTCGCCCGCGGTGCGGGCCTGGTTCGAGACCTCGTTCCCGGCGCCCACCCCAGCGCAGGCCCAGGGTTGGCCGGCCATCGCCGACGGGAACCACACGCTGATCCTGGCGCCGACCGGATCGGGCAAGACCCTCTCAGCGTTCCTCTGGGCCATCAATCGCCTGGTGGGCAGTCCTGCGCCCACGGAGCGCACCCACCGCACGCGCCTGCTCTACATCTCACCCCTGCGCGCGCTCGCAGTCGACGTCGAGAAGAACCTGCGCAGCCCGCTCCAGGGCATCCGGCTCGCGGCGGAGCGGCTCGGCCTGCCGTACACCGAGCCCACCGTGGGCATGCGCACCGGCGACACGCCCGCCGACGACCGCCGCCGCCTGGTGCGCAACCCGCCCGACATCCTCATCACCACCCCCGAGTCGCTCTATCTCATGCTCACCTCCGCGGCGCGCGACACGCTGCGTGGCGTCGAGGCCGTGATCGTCGACGAGATCCACGCGCTGGCCGCCACCAAGCGCGGCAGCCACCTCGCCCTCACCCTCGAGCGGCTCGACCACTGGGTGCGCGCCGGGGGTGGCGAACCGCCACAGCGGATCGGGCTGTCGGCCACGCAGCGTCCGTTGGAGGAGATCGCCCACTTCCTCGGCGGCACCGAGGTGGGTGCGGGCGGCGCCCGGCGGCCGCGCCCGGTCGCCATCGTCGACGCCGGCGTGCGCAAGCCGCTCGAGATCGAGATCATCATCCCGGTCGACGACATGGCCGAGCTGGGCACGATCGTCGAAGAACCGATGTCTGGCCCGGCGGCGGCCGGGCCGGTCCGCCGCTCGATCTGGCCGGCCATGCACCCGCGCCTCCTAGAGCTCGTGCGGGAGAACCAGTCCACGCTGATCTTCGTGAACGCCCGCCGCCTCGCGGAGCGTCTGGCCACGCGCCTCAACGAGCTGCACTGGGAGGGCGAGAACCGTTCGGCCGAGGCCGAGGGCAACCCGCCGGTCGAGGTCGAGCTGGTGAAGGCGCACCACGGGTCGCTGTCGCGCGAGCGTCGCCTCCAGATCGAAGACGAGCTCAAGTCGGGCACGCTCAAGGGCCTCGTCGCCACCTCCAGCCTCGAGCTCGGCATCGACATGGGCGCCGTCGACCTCGTCATCCAGGTCGAGTCGCCGGGCGCAGTGTCCACCGGGCTGCAGCGCATCGGGCGGGCCGGTCACCAGGTGGGCGCGCCCAGCCGCGGCAAGCTCTTCCCGAAGCACCGCTCCGATCTCGTCGAGGCGGCCGTAGTGGTGGAGCGCATGCAGGCCGGCCTCATCGAGCGCACCCACTTCCCGCGCAACCCACTCGACGTGCTCTGCCAGCAGATCGTGGCCATGTGCGCCCTCGATGAGTGGCCGGTGGCCGAGCTCACCGAGCTGATCCGATCGTCCGCTCCCTTCGCCGAGCTGTCCGACGAGGTGCTCGGCTCCGTGCTCGACCTGCTGTCGGGTCGCTATCCGTCGGAGGAGTTCGCCGAGCTGCGACCGCGCCTCGTGTGGGACCGCGTCGAGGGCATCGTGCGCGGCCGATCGGGCGCGCAGCGCCTCGCCGTCACCAACGCCGGCACCATCCCCGACCGCGGTCTCTTCACCGTCACGCTGCCCGACGGCACCCGCGTCGGTGAGCTCGACGAGGAGATGGTGTACGAAAGCCGCCCCGGCGAGACCTTCCTGCTCGGCGCCAGCACCTGGCGCATCGAGGACATCACCTTCCAGAAGGTCGTCGTCACGCCCGCGCCCGGCGTGCCCGGCAAGATGCCGTTCTGGCACGGCGACGGCCCCGGTCGCCCCCTCGAGCTCGGGCGAGCCATCGGCGAGTTCACCCGCGAGCTGAGAGCCAGCGCAGCAACCGGCGTCGACCCGATCGAGCGCCTGCGGGCGTCGGGGCTCGACGAGCGGGCCGCCACCAACCTCGTCGCCTACCTCGACGATCAGGCCGAGGCCACGGGGGCGGTGCCCGACGACCGCACCATCGTCGTCGAGCGCTTCCGCGACGAGATCGGTGACTGGCGCGTGTGCGTGCTCTCGCCCTTCGGCGCCCAGGTGCACGCGCCCTGGGCGATGGCGCTGCAGCACCGGCTGGGGGAGCGATGGGGCGTGGCCGTGGAGCTCATGTGGAGCGACGATGGCATCGTCATCCGCCTGCCCGAGTCGATCGACGAGCTGCCCGACGACGAGCTGCTCATCGACCCCGACGAGATCGAGGAGCTCATCGTCAGCCAGCTGCCGGGCACGGCGATGTTCGCCAGCCGCTTCCGCGAGTGCGCGGGCCGGGCCCTCCTCCTGCCCCGGCGTCGGCCCGATCAGCGCACCCCGCTGTGGCAGCAGCGCCAGCGCTCCGCCGACCTCCTCTCGGTGGCCGGCAAGTACCCGTCGTTCCCGATCCTGCTCGAGGCCACCCGCGAGTGCCTCAACGACGTCTTCGACGTACCCGCCCTCATCGAGGTGCTGCGCGACCTGCGCAGCCGCAAGATCCGCCTCGTGCCGGTCGACAGCCAGAGCGCCTCACCGTTCGCGCAGTCGCTGCTGTTCGGCTGGATCTCCGTCTACATGTACGCCGGCGATGCGCCGCTGGCCGAACGACGAGCGGCCGCCCTCGCGCTCGACCGCGATCTGTTGCGCGATCTCCTCGGCGCCGAGGAGCTGCGCGAGCTCATCGACGCCGACGCGCTGGCCGACCTGGAGCTCGAGCTGCAACGACTGGTGGAAGGGCGCCTGGCGCGCGATGTCGACGAGCTGCACGACCAGCTGCGCATCCTCGGTCCGCTCTCGCTCGACGAGCTCGGGTTGCGGTCGACCGAGGGCGCCACCGTGAAGGCATGGGTCGACCAGCTGGTGGCGGAGCGGCGCGCCTTCCTCGGCGGGGTGGGCGGCGAGGAGCGGGTGTGCGCGGCGGAGGACGCCGGTCGCCTCCGCGACGCGCTGGGCGTGGCAGTGCCGATGGGCCTTCCGGCCGCGTGCACCGAGTCGGTGCCGGCGCCGCTGGTCGACCTCGTCGCTCGCTATGCGCGCACCCACGGTCCCTTCCTCACCCGCCACCCTGCCGGGCGCTACGGCGTGGCGCCCGAGCGGGTGCACGCGGCGCTGGAGCAGTTGCGTGGCGAGGGGCGCGTCGTGCTCGGTGAGTTCCGCCCCAATGGGGTCGAACGGGAGTGGTGCGACGAGGACGTGCTGCGCCAGCTGCGCCGTCGCTCGCTCGCCGCGCTGCGCCGCGAGGTGGAGCCCGTCGACGGGCCGACCCTGGCCCGCTTCCTTCCGCGATGGCAGGGCATCGGCACCGATCGTCGCGGCGTCGACGCGCTCGTCGAGGTGCTGGCCCAGCTCCAGGGTGCGCCCTTGGTGGCGTCGGTGCTCGATCGGGACGTGCTCACCGCCCGCCTTCCTCACCACGAGCCGGCCGATCTCGACGCGCTGTGCACCTCTGGTGAGGTGGTGTGGGTGGGCGCCGGCGCCATCGGGTCGGCCGACGGCCGCATCCGCCTCGCGTTTCGCGATCAGGCGGCGCTCCTGCTCTCCGCCCGGGAGGAGACCTTCGAGCCCGGGCCGCTCCACGCCGCGCTGCTGGACCACCTCGGGAGCCGGGGCGCCTCCTTCTGGACCGACCTCACCGCGGCCGCCGCGGAGGCCGGGCACCCCTACGACGACCCGACGGTCTTGGCCGCGCTCTGGGACCTCGTGTGGGCGGGCCTCGTCACCAACGATTCCCTTGCGCCGCTGCGGGCGTTCGTGGGCGGTTCGGGCCGTCGGGCGGCGTCACGCCAGGTCGGTCGCGGGGCACGTGGTCGCCCCCGTCCGGGTCGGCTGGCACGCATCGGTCCGCCTGCCGGGGCTGGCCGCTGGTCGCTGGTGGCCTCGCTGCTCCGACCGGTTCCGACGAGCACCGAGGTGGCCCACGCCCGTGCCCTGCAGCTGCTCGAGCGCTATGGCGTGCTCACGCGCGAGGCCGCCCTCGGCGAGGGCGCGGAGGGCGGGTTCGCAGGCGTCTACCCGGTGCTCAAGGCATTGGAGGAGCGGGGCCAGGTGCGACGGGGCTACTTCGTGGCGGGCCTCGGCGCCGCGCAGTTCGCAGTGCCCGGCGCGGTCGACCGCTTGCGGGCCGAGCGCGAGCCCGCCACCGACGCCCCGATCGTGCTGGCCGCCACCGATCCCGCACAGCCCTTCGGTGCCGCGCTCCCATGGCCGTCGGTTGAGGGCCGCCCGGCCCGGGCCGCGGGCGCGCTCGTGGTCCT
>JBKJSO010000425.1:0-3873 GCA_046595835.1 Acidimicrobiales bacterium
ACGGAGGCCGGCCGGGACAGCGTCAGGCGTCGGGCCCGACCCCCCGCGGGTTCTGATGGCACCCCCAACGGGATTCGAACCCGTGCCGCCACCTTGAGAGGGTGGTGTCCTAGGCCACTAGACGATGGGGGCTAGCAAGCCCAGTGACGATAGCCGCGGGCACCTTGATCGAGCACGTTGACTCACGGCGACCCGGCGCGGCGGGCCCTGTCGACCCCGCCGGTGCCAGCCATGATCAGCGCAGCGAGCGCCAAGATGACGGCACCGGGCCCAATGGACGATGGGAGACACGGCCCACTGACGCCTGGACCGGATCCGGCACGGGCTGGATTCGGCATGGAATACTGCGCGAAACGGACAGATGAGGTGCGGGGTCGTGGGCAGCGGGAGCTCAACATGTCGGTGACCACGCTGACGACGGTGGTGTTCACGGACCTGGTCGGATCGACGGACCTGGCCGCGCGCCTCGGCCCCGCGGCGACGGAGGCGCTGCGCTCGGTTCACGTCGGACTCCTCCGGGAGGCCGTGTCGCTGACCGGTGGGACCGAGGTGAAGAACGTCGGTGACGGCCTGATGGTCGCTTACGCGGGAGTCGGTGCAGCTCTCGACGGTGCCGTCGCGATGCAGCAGTGTGTGGAGCGGTACAACCGGACAGCGCCAGTACTCCTTCGCATCCGCGTCGGCCTCTCGAGCGGCGACGTGGCCGAGGTCGATGGCGACTACTTCGGGGAGCCCGTGGTCGAGGCTGCACGATTGTGCGGCTCCGCAGAGGGCGGCCAGATCCTCACCACCGACATGGTGAGGATGCTCGCCCGCCGAAGCGACCACCACTTCGCGCCGATCGGGGCCCTCGAGCTGAAGGGCCTCCCGCAGCCTCTCGACACCTGTGAGGTTCTCTGGGATCCGATCAAGCTGATCGCGCTGGTACCGCTTCCGAGCCGCATGGAGCTGAAGCCGGACACGGGGGTGATCGGCAGGTCATGGGAGGCCGATCGGCTCCGTTCGGTACAGAAGGCCGCCTTCGCGGGCGAGGGACACCGGGTCGTGCTCATGGCTGGCGAGCCCGGCGTTGGAAAGACCACCCTCGCCGGCGAGCTAGGTCAGCGCGCCCATGCTGAGGGGGCAACCGTGCTCTACGGGCGCTGCGAGGAGGACCTTGGCCGGCCCTATCAGCCCTTTGTAGAGGCGCTCGGCGGCTTCGTCGCGAATGCTCCGCTGGCTGCGTTGGAGTCGCTCGACGAGCGGCAGCTCAGCGAGGCTTCCCGCCTCTTGCCGCAGATCCGCGAGCGCCTCCCCATGCTGGCGGCCCCGCCCTCCACCGAGCCTGACGCAGAGCGCTACCTGCTCTTCGGTGCCGTGACCGCGGTGGTCAAGCAGATCGCGAGCACGGCGCCCGTCGTCCTGGTGATCGACGACCTCCACTGGGCCGACAAGCCGGCGGTCCTCCTGCTGCGCCACCTCGTCGCCACGCTCGAGCAAGCGGACGTGCTCGTGGTGGCCACCTACCGCGACACCGACCTAGACCCCACGCATCCCTTCGCCGACGCGCTGGCGAGCCTGCGGCGGGAGCCCTCGGTGGAACGCCTAGCGATCAAGGGCCTCGACGACGCGGGCGTCGTCGCTCTGCTTCAGGCCTTCGCCGGTCACGACCTGGATCGCAGCGGCATCGAGCTCGCGCACGTCGTGCACCGGGAGACCAACGGAAACCCGTTCTTCGCCGCGGAGGTTCTCCGCCATCTCGCGGAGACCAGCGCCATCCGTCAGGAGGACGGGCGCTGGGTCGCCAGCGTCGACCCGTCGAGGATTGGGCTGCCCGACAGCGTGCGAGAGGTCGTGGGTCAGCGCGTGCGACGTCTGGGCGAGGGAGCCCAGGTGATGCTCAAGGTGGCCGCCGTCCTGGGGCGCGAGTTCGACCTCGGGCTGCTGTCCCGCGCCGCCGAATGCGATGTCGACCAGGTGCTCGACGTGCTCGACGCAGCCGCTGCGAGCCAGATCGTCGCGGAGGTGGACGGTCGAGTTGGGCGCTTCACCTTCACCCATGCGCTCTTCCAGCACACGCTGTACGACGAGCTGTCAGCCAGCCGCCGCCGTCGGACGCATCGCCGCATCGGGGAGCTGCTCGAATCCGACTGCGGTGACGAGCCCGGCGACCGGATCGGCGAGCTGGCGCACCACTGGATCGCGGCCGCTTCGCTCAGCGACGCGCGCAAAGCGGCGAGCTATGCGCGTCGCGCTGGCGAGTGGGCGCTGGCCTCTCTGGCCCCCGACGAAGCCATCAGATGGTTCGGTGCGCTCTGGAGATCCACGACGCGAACCCCGCGCTCGCGCCTCTGGAGCGCCTCGACGTTCTGATCGGACTCGGTGCCGGGCAGCTGCAAGCCGGGGATCCTGAGCACCGCACGACCCTCCTGTCGGCTGCGGCTGAAGCGGCGCGCCTGGGCGCGACCCGCCATCAGGTCGCCGCTGCGCTAGCGAACAACCGCGGGATCGTCAGCAACGTCGGGACCGTCGACGCTGAGCGCATCAGGATGCTGGAGGACGCGATCGATGCTCTGGGCGACGACGACCCCCCTGCCCGGGCTTTGCTGCTCGCCACGCTTGCGGCCGAGGTGACCAACTCCGGCGACCGCGACCGGGTTGCTGAGCTAGCGGCGCAAGCGGAGGAAATCGCCCGGCACCTCGGCGACGAGGCTGCGCTGCTGCGCGTGCTCAACCTCACGTTCCTCGCGCTGTGGGTGCCAGCGTCCATCGATCGCAGCGTCGCTGTCTCCCAAGAAGCGCTCGGCCTAGCGGAGCGCATCGGCGACCCCGTCGCCCGCTTCTGGGCCGCGCTCAACCGGGTGTATGCGATGTCCTCGAAGGCGGACCGCGCCGGGATCGATGCTGCCCTAGAGCTCACCGACTCACTCTCCGAGGAGATCGGGCAGCCGTTCATCATGAGCTGGGCGATCCAGGTGCGCTGCCCACAGGTGCTGCTGCTCGGCGACGTCGAGGAAGCAGAGCGGCTCGCCGACCAGGCCCTTGAGATCAACCTGGAGTCGGGACAGCCCGACGCGTTCACCGTCTACGGCGCCAACATCGCAGGTGTCCGCCTGCACCAAGGTCGCCTCGACGACTTCCTCCCGCTCATCGCCCAAGCGGCAGCGGACAACCCCGGCATCCCCGCCTTCCAAGCCGCGCACGCGCAGATGCTCACGGAATGCGGCCGCAACGACGACGCGCGACCGCTCCTCGATGCAGCTCGCGCCGCTGACTTCAACAACGAAGCGTTCGACTACGGATGGATCACGATGACGACGCTCTGGGCAGACGCTGCAGCGAGCCTCGGTGATGTGCCCGCCTCGCGGATCCTGTACGACCGCCTCCTGCGCTACGAGGGTCAGGGGGTCACCTCAGGCGCGAGCTCCAGTGGATCGGTGGCCGCCTTCCTCGGCCGGCTCGCAAGCGTGCTGGGACGCCGCGACGAGGCGCTGGCGCACTTCGAGCACGCCGACGATGCGCTGAGCTCGTTGCGCTCGCCGTTCTGGTTGTCACGCAACCAGGTCGATTGGGCGAGGGAGTTGATCTCATGTGGCGGGGCTGAGGACCTGGAGCACGCGTTGGTGCTTCTGAGGAAGGCGAAGGCGACCGCAGTCGCCTACGGATGCAGCGCGGTCGAGGCTCGCGCGGAGGATCTGCTCAGCAGCCTCGCCTGAGATCCAGAAGGCATACCGATGGCGCCGAGCACGTCGCCGATGCGATCTTCGGGGCTTCGTGACGACGAGCGGAATCTCATGCCAGCTCACGTAGGGGTCGCAGGCCGCTGACCGCTGACCGCGATTCTTCTCTCCGAACTGAGCTCGGGGGGGAGGACTCGAACTCCGCCTCGACCCG
>JBKJSO010000462.1:0-3628 GCA_046595835.1 Acidimicrobiales bacterium
CGATGGTTGCAGCCCGCTGCAACCATCGGCTTCGGCGCTGTCGAGCTCGGTCTGCAGACGATGCAGAAGCTCGCTCGCCATCTCGGGGTCGCCTGAATCCCCCGGCGGCTTCGAGAACCACTCGGCCGTGAGCCTCTGGGCATTCACCTCGCCGCTGGGCGCGGTGCTGTTCGTGGGCGCGCGGGAGGCGTGGCCTTGGTTTGCCGCCTTCGTCGGCCTCGTCGTGGTGTCGGGGATCGCCGATCCGACGTTGGCGGCAGGCGCACCGGACATTGCCAGCGGCGTCGTCGTCAGCTTCTTCGTGCTGAACACCGTGGCTGTCGCCTCCACTGCCTACGTCTTGCTGCAGTTCTTCGTGAGGGCACGGGAGGCCGAACAGGCGAGATCCGAACGCCTGCTGCTCAACGTGCTGCCCGAACCGGTGGCCGCTCGTTTGAAGAAGGAAGAGGGCATCATCGCCGACACACACCTCGACGTCACCGTCCTGTTCGCCGACATCGTCGGGTTCACCCCGCTGGCCGAGCGACTCTCGGCCCCAGATCTGGTGGCAGTGTTGGACCAGGTCTTCGGTCGCTGGGACGAGCTGGCTGCCCGGTACGGGGTCGAGAAGATCAAGACCATCGGTGACGCCTACATGGCCGCCAGCGGCATCCCCGTGCCACGAGACGACCACGCCGAAGCCATCGCCGACATGGCGCTGGCAATGCGCCCCGTGCTTGACGACTTGGCGACCGACACCGGGGTGGCGCTCGACGTGCGGATCGGTATCGACAGTGGTCCCGTTGTCGCCGGCGTGATCGGCCGGGCGAAGTTCATCTACGACCTGTGGGGCGACACCGTCAACACCGCCAGCAGGATGGAATCCCATGCCCCGCCCGGCACCATCCAGGTCACGGAACGCTGCTATGAGCGTCTACGCCAGCGCTACGAGTTGCGCTTCCGCGGCCTTGTCGACGTCAAGGGCAAAGGCCCAACGACCACCTACCTGCTCGTCGGGCCCCAGGAACAGGAGCGAAAGGTCCGAGAGGAACCGGCGACCAGGCAAGCGTTCTGAGCCCGCCATCGGGGACAGTCGGGAGGCGACATCGGGTCCCCCCACGACCTCCACCTCGCGGTTGGCGGTTCGAAGACGGCTCACCGTCGCGTGTGTCGGTTGCGTAGCGGTTTCAGCCCGCAGTGTCGAGCAGGGTTTGGGCGATGGCTCGGTCTGGTTCGGTGCTCCACATGGTGTCGTCGTGCTCGACATCCCAGAGTGCGTTTTGCAGGACGCGTGCCAGTGTCCAAGCGGTTGCGCGCCGCCGATCGAGGCCGAGGATGTCCGTCATCAGGTCGAATCGGCGGCGGATCGCCCGCGGTACGTCGCCGGTGGCAACGGCGTCGTCCCACCGATTGTGCAGCGCCGCGAGGAGCTCGAAGCCGGGGTCACCGGCCAGCGGCTTGGGATCGATCGCCAGCCATGGCTCTCGCTGGTCAGCGGGGTGCGGCGCCAGGATGTTGAAGTAGTGCAGGTCCCAGTGCAGGAGGCGATCGCCGGCTTCTGGGAGCACCTCCTCGAGTGCGGAAGCGCAGGCCTTGATGAGGAGGTGTTGCGATGGATCGCGCACGAGCGTGAGGGCGCGTGTTGTCCGGTCGAGGAGGTCGACGGCGATGTCAGACAGCCGACGCAAGTCGGGGGGCGCGGCGACCGCGCTGAGCCGGGCGAGGATCTCAGCCAGGGTCTGCAGTGCCGCCAAGTCGTCGGGGATGGTGGCAAGGGAGCGGTCGGCGTCGAGCCGTTCGAGCAGCATCGAACCCGATGCGGGGTCGTGATCCAGTAGGCGTACGGCGCCGTTTCCGTTCCACGCACGCAGGGCCTGTGGCTCACCCACCGTCTCGTCGGTGACCGGCTGGAGCTTGAGCACCGCAGGCGTGCCGTCTGCACGCAGGACGGGCAGCACGAGCGCGACCGCGCCGCAGGTCGGCGCACCGTCGGGCCTCAGCTGCCAGCGGTCCAGTAGGCCGGCAGCGAGGTCTGGCAATGCTTCGATCCAGGCGCGGCCTGTCTCGCCGAAGAACTTGCGGTGCCAGGAGACCAGCGCTTCGGGAACCTCGATGCGCGGGCCGGCGGGACTCGTCACGGTGCCCACGCTGGCACAGACCCGTGCCCCGGAGACGCCGCGTTGAGGTCGCCCACAACACGCCGATAGCGCGGGCCTCCACAACTGGGGCTGGTCGAGATGATCGATGCGCGATCGTTGCCGGCATACCGCCACGTCGAGGGCATCAAAGCGGCGCTTCGCGTTTGAGTAGGGAGTGGGGTGTAGGCGGGGTCCACCACGCGGGGCAGGGGGCCCCGTCATCGTCGTTGCTGCTGAAGGCTGCGACGACGAGGAGACCCCTGCGTGAGTGAAGGTACCGGGCTGGCGGAGAAGCTGTTGGGACCCGACTGGTTCAACCGCAACCGAGCCAGGGCATGGCCGGTGCTACCCGCCGGCGCGCATCCCGACGATGTCGCCGGTATGCAAGGCCTTGCCCCCGATGCCCCACTCGCCGCTGGCGACCTCCTCGATGGTCACCCACGTCACTGGTCGCATCGCCTCGCCCTCGACGCTGACCATGGCGTCGGTCAGCTTCTCGATGATGGATTCCTTCTCGTCGGCGTTGAACACGCCTTCGATGAGCTTCACCTGGATCAGGGGCATTGTGTCTCCTTGGTTGGTTTCGGATGGTCGGTGTGACGTCACCGGTCGGTGATGGGGTGGCGCCCTAGGAAGCTCGCGATCGCTTGGGCGACGGGCTCGGGCTGCTCGATGTGCAGCAGGTGGCCGACGCCGTCGATCGTGACCTCATCGACGTGCGGGAGCGAGGAGCGCAGGAAGGCGGCGACCTCGACCCACAGCGGCTGCGTGCCGCTCCCGAGCACTGACAGGACGGGGCACTCGATGGTGACGGCCTGCTCGGCGCCGAAGCCCCACTCCCCCAGTCCGGGCAGCTCGACGCCGAACAAGGTGTCGGCGTCCTTGACCGACTGCGCGAAGGCACCGGGCAGCAGGGCTTCCAGCACGGCAGGCACGGCGGCCGGGTCGAGGCCGCCCACGACGCCCAAGAAACGAGCGATCGCACCCTCGTGGTCACCGGCTCCGTAGGCCTCGAAGGCTGGCCCCGCCTGCGCGAAGAACGCCTCGCCCGCTGACACCGAGAGCAGCGAGAGCTCTAGGAGCACGAGCGTGCGCACGATGCCCGGCTGGTCCAAGCAGAGCTGGGCCGCCACCGCAGCGCCGCTGGAGTGACCGGCCACGTGGGCGCGCGGCACGCCGAGGTAGTCCAGCAGGGCAGCGGCGTCGGCGGCGTGGTCGGCGGCAGGCACCGGCCCGGTCGTGTGCGTGCTGCCGACCCAACCCCGCTTGTGGTAGCGGATCAGCTGGTACCGGTCGGCCAGCGCCGCTTCGATCACGAGGGGCACGAACCCGTCGGCGAGGACTGGGCTGATGAGCAGCACGGGCTCACCCGACCCGACCACCTCGTACTCCAGCTCCACGCCATTGACCGTTGCGGTCTCCATGGGATTCTCCTTGGCTCATTTGCTCCGGAGGGCCTCGGTGACCCCCACCTGAGGTGCGTGAGCCAGACTGTTACGGCGGTAACACCG
>JBKJSO010000043.1:0-3130 GCA_046595835.1 Acidimicrobiales bacterium
CATCGAGGGAACCACCGACACCGAGGTGCTCTTCGCCCTCGTGCTCGACGCGCTCGACGCTGGTGCCCCACCAGCCGCCGCCCTCGCCTCGGTCACCGCGGACGTGCTGTCGCGCACCGAGGGGAAGCTCAACCTGCTGCTCGCGGACGGCTTCGGCATCGCCGCATCGGCGTGTGGGAACTCGCTGTTCACGCTCGTCGACGAGGGGCTCGCGGCTGGCGGCGTGCTGATCGCATCCGAACCTCTCGACGACCACGGCGCGTGGGTCGAGGTGCCCGACGGATCCGTGGTGGAAGCCGCCATCGGTGGCCTGTGCACGACGCCCCTCGCCTCCGTCCAAGGAGCCTCATGACCACGCCCCAGGCGCTCGGCCCTCGCTGCACGATCGTGGCCCACCTCGGCCCCGATGATCTCACCCTCGCGCTGCGTCACGATGCCCGCACCGGGCTCACCGCCACGCCCAAGCACCTCCCGCCGAAGTGGTTCTACGACGAGCGGGGTTCGCAGCTCTTCGACGACATCACGCGCCTCGAGGAGTACTACCCCACCCGCCGGGAGACCGAGATCCTCGAGCGCGCGGCCGCCCACATCGCCGCCCTCACCGGCGCGCACACGCTCGTGGAGCTCGGCTCGGGCACGTCCACCAAGACCAAGCTGCTGCTCGATGCGCTCGCGGGAGCGGGCACGCTCACCCACATCGTGCCCTTCGACGTCTGCGAGCCGATCCTGCGCGAAGCGGGCCCGGACCTCGCCGCGCGCTACCCCGGCGTGCAGGTCGACGCGGTCGTCGGCGACTTCGAGCGCCACCTCGGGCGGCTCTCCCTCGGCGATGGCACGATCGTTGCCTTCCTCGGTGGCACGATCGGCAACCTGGGACCGATTGAGCGAGCCAAGTTCCTCGCCGAGCTGGCCGACCAGATGGAGTCGGGCGATTGGCTCCTCCTCGGCACCGATCTCGTGAAGGACCCAGCCCGGCTAGTCGCGGCCTACGACGACGCGGCGGGCGTCACTGCGGAGTTCAACCGCAACGTCCTGCACGTGCTCAACCGCGAGCTGGCCGGCGATCTCGATCCGGCCCAGTTCTCGCACGTCGCCGTGTGGAACGCCGAGCGGGCCTGGATGGAGATGCACCTGCGCTCCGATCGCGCGCAGCACGCCCGCCTCGACGTGCTCGATCTCGAGGTCGACTTCGCTGACGGCGAGCTCCTCCACACCGAGATCAGCGCCAAGTTCACCGACGAGCGGATCGAACAGGAGCTGGGCGCGGCGGGGCTCGACCTCACTGAGGTGCTCAAGGACGCGGCGGGCGACTTCGCTGTGTCGCTCGCCGTCAAGCGCTGAGCCAAGCAGCCGCTCACTCCGTGCGCAGGTCCAGGGCAAGCGATCGTCGAGCCCAACCTCTGCCGATGGGGGCGGCCGCCGCTACGGCTACGACGAGCAGACCCGTTGCCACGACAATGCCGGTTCGCCAAGGCAGGCCCAGGGAGCGGTCGAGTGAAAGGCTGCCTGCGCCGACTCGCCATGCCCAGTTGGTGACGATGAGGCCGAGCGGAACGGCTGCCGTCAATGCCATCAGACCCACCGTAAGCGATTGCCACAACACTGCTTCGCGCACTTGGCGGCCCGTGTAGCCGATGGCGCGGAGCGTGGCCATCTCGTGCCGTCTCGATGCGGTGCCCGCGAGCAGACCACTTGCGAGCCCGCCGAGTGCGAGCAATGCGGCGATGCCGCTCACCACCTTCGGATAGCTCAAAACGGAGCGGAGGTTGCGCAGCTCGCTCGGCGGCTCGATGGGACCCACGCTCGCGCCGGTGGCGCTGAGTCGGGTGGCTACCTCATCGATGGTCGACCCGTCTCCGACACCTACCCAGAACGAGATCCGCGGAGCATCGTGTCGGAGCCGAGCAAACGTGTCCGGGAGGACAACGATGCCGGTGTCGTAGCTCCCGTCGCCGATGATCGGAAGCAGACCGAGTCCGACGATCGTGAGCGATACCGGGGAGGATCCGGTGCTCGGCCACTGCAGGGTGTCCCCGACGCCGTGCTGGAGCGCCGCGGCGGTCGCCGTTCCGAGCAAGACCTCCCCTTCGGCGGAGGGCGCGCGTCCCTCAACAGCGGTGACCGCGAGGTCGCCCTTGGTGGCACTCACACCAAAGCCTTGAGCCTCGACCTCCCCGAGGTCGACGACATCGGCGTAGCGCACGGTTGTGACGCTCTGGACCCCATTGGTTTCGGCGACGTCCGCGGCGAGCTCTGTGGTCGAGGCGCCTGGATCGTCCACCTCGACGTAGAGCTCGAAGGGTGTGCCCCATCCATGCGTGTCGGCGACGACGTTGCTCAGTCTCGCCCCGAACGCGGTCGCTGCGATCAGGCCGGCCAGTCCGACGACGAGACCCACCAGCGAGACGAGGCCGGTCAGATGGTGATCCGTTCCCGTCGACGGCAGCGCGAGGCGAACGCCTGTGGACATCGGTAGGCGCGACCCGGCTTGCTGGTGGCGCCGGACCAGTCGGTCCCCCAGCCCCGGCGTCGCGATGACGGACTGGCCCGTCACCTGTGTTGCCCGTAGCGCCGAGAGGACGAGCAGCGCGCTGGTGACGAGCATCGTCGCGAGACCGACGCCCGCGATCGTCCGCACGTCGAGGTACGGCCCGGGGTCGGGCTCTGCGATCCGGGCGAGGCCGCGAGGGAGCAGCTGGGACAGCGCCACGCTTGCGGAGGCGCCAAGCAAGATCCCAGCTGCCGCCGCCACGAGGAGCGGTCCGGCGACGATCGACATCCGTTGGGCCCGCGTGGCGCCGAGTGTGCGCAGTGCGGCAGTCGCGTTGGCTGTACGGCGGATGCGGCGTGGCGCCAGCTGCAGCAGGAGCGCACCCGCCGACAGGGCCAGCACCGCCGCAACGATCCGCAGCGCGATGACCTGGACATCGAGTGCTTGTTGGATGGCGCTGCTCTCCTCCGAGACCTGGACTGCAGTGAACGACGGTTCGTCACCTAGCGCGGCCGCGGCCTCGCGTTGGAACTTCGGGAACGATGCGTCGCCCTCGCGGAGTCGTGCCAGCCCAAAGCCCGGGACCACGCCGATCTCCGGGTGGGCCCGTAGAAACCCAGGCGGCAGGTACACGATCGG
>JBKJSO010000279.1:0-5999 GCA_046595835.1 Acidimicrobiales bacterium
CTGCCGTGGGGTGACCGGCTCTTCGCCACGTGGGACGTGGGTCGCCCGAGCGAGCTCGATCCCGTGAGCATGAGCTGGCTGGGCGACGCGGGCTCGATCGACGCGTGGGGCGGCCAGAGCATCGAGCTCGGCAACGTGTTCCCGTTCCTGTTCTCTTCTGCGCACCCGATCGTCGACCCCGACCGCAACTGCCTGTGGACGGTCAAGCTGGTGCCCGACCTCGCCAACGACTTCGCGCAAGCGCCCACCATCGTGCGCTGGAACGGCGATGGCGCCGCGGCGAGTCACTGGCCGGTCGAAGGCGCCACCGTGGCGGGCTCGATGCACACGATCGCCCAGACGCAGCACTGGCTCATCCTCTCGGACTCCGGGAACTTCAAGGCCGACCCGGCGGCCATCTTCGGCGGACCGAAGTCGGTCTCCATCGACGACGAGATCAACCTCTATCTCGTGCGCAAGGAGACCATCGACGCCACCCCTCCCGGCCAGCCGGTGACCGCCACTCCGTTCCGCATGGGTCCGCCCCCAGGGCACTACTACGGCGTGTGGGACGACACTGCCGGGGTGCGCGTCGTGTTCGAGCACATGGACATGCTCGATCTCGGCTTTCCGATCAGCTCGGCCGACCTCGACCGCAACGGCAAGCCCATCGATCCGAGCCTGCCCGGCTTCTACTCGATGGGACTGGCCCCCAACACGATCTCCGAGGCCACCCTCGATCCCACGAGCGGCAAGCTCACCGACGTGGCGTCGGTGCGTGAGGAGTGGTCGTGGAACATGCAGCTCTCTGCCATGGACTGGTGCACCGAAGGGCTTGCCGCACCGACCCTGCACCACGTCGCCTACCAGGGGTGCCGGCCCGGCGCGATCGCCCGACGGGCCATCGAGTTCTATGCCGATCGCATCGATGAGGGCCGAATCCCCACCGAGGACACCCCGGGCGCGCTCGTGACCTTCGAGCGCGGCTCGCTGGAGGAGAAGGCTCGATGGGACTACGCCGACACGAGTGACCTGCTCACGTCGCCGACGTTCGCCCCGCGCCTCGCACCTGGTGGCCGCTACACCGGTCCGAACCCTGGCGGCCACGACGGCTACGTGATCCAACCCGTGCAGAACGACCGCGGCTTCCGCGTCGAGGTGTTCGATGCCGCCCGCGTCAGCGATGGCCCGGTGTGCGTGGCCTCAGCGCCAGGCGGTCGTACCGTGCCCGCCCTCCTGCACGCAGCTTGGATGCCCAAGGTGGTCGAGGCGGTCGACGCCGAGCGCATGTCCTTCGCCAGCGAGCTCCGAGAGGACGTCCTCGGCTCGCTGGAACCGGAGGTCGCCTCGCTGACCCGCAGGATCGCCGCCGAGCTCGCCGAGGCCTGAGCAGGCCGGGTCGCTCCCGCCCGCACCCCCCGGCCACCGGCGCGTTCAGCGGGCGAGGCGCTCCAGGTTGGCCCATGGGGACACCACGAACTCGATGCCCTGGCGGTACACGAGCACATGGACCGGGTCAGGCTCCAGGTAGGTGGCCCACGGTGTCTGGTCGTCGATCTTGACCTCGGCGGGGGGCACGGCGACCTGGTCGGCGTCGGCCATGCCGGCGTCGTAGAAGGTGCGATCGCACACACCGTTGCGCCAGTAGATGTCGTCGTTGGCGGAGATCCACTCGGGGTCCGCGAGCACTCGGGGCGCGTCAACCGGGATCGTGAGCTCGGCCGTGATCGCCTGAGCGTCGGGCCCGATCGACATGCGCACGGTGTCGCCGACGCGGGCGTGCTCGACTCGAGACGCCTTGGTGAGCACGTCGACCGGATCCATCGACCGCGTGCTCGACCGGGCATCGATGACGAGGTATCGAGGCCGACCGGTCTCGTCCTCTATGTACGTCGACCACTCAGCTCGGAGCCCGTTCGTGATGCCCGAGACGCGGTACACGTTGAGGGTGACCAGATGCTCGGGAGCGTCGCCGGCGAGACAGCGGATGGGCGTCAACGCCATGCCATCGGGCAGCGCGAGGTCCGCCCGAAGGCGCTCGAGGAGGTCCGCCCGGATGCGGAAGACGACGTAGACCGAGGGTGGATCGGCCTCGACGGTGAAGGGCACCAGGGGCGCCTCCTTGCCGAGCGCGATCATGATGGCCGAGCGCACTGCGAGCTGGGAGTAGAGGAACCGCCGCAGGGCTCGTCGACCGAGCAGGCCCCGGGGTGAGAGCGAGTGTCGTCCGGTCATCCGGCGAGTTAACACTGTCAACCAGCTGCGGGTCAACGCCGCCGATGCAGTGGCAACGGGACATCGGGCGGGTTCGTAGCGTCTCGGGTACGGTGCGCGTCATGGTGGACTTCTTGCCTCCGGAGGACCTGCTCTTCAACCGGGGACCGGTGGGTGATCCGGCGACCTACGCGGCCGAGGTGGGCTGCGAGTCGTGGCTGTGCCTCACCGGCCCGCTGTTCGCGGCGATGGATGGCGGCACGTCCTACGACGACGTCATGGCGGCAGTCGACGGACGAGCGGCCAACGTGATCAGCGACCCCCCGGAGGTCCTCGATCTCGACTTGGCCCGACAGCACGTGGCGGCCCTCGACGAGCTCCCTCGTCCGACGCTCGTCACGTGCCGAGCCGGGCCCCGCGCGTCGGCGGTCGTCTACATGTACGCGGGGCTCAAGGCAGGAGCGGCGCCGGACGACGTCGTCGCGGCCGCCGAGCGCGACGGTGCACCCTGCGCGACGAACGACGAGCTCAAGCAGTGGATCGCCGACTCGATGACCGCGCTGCAGGACCACTGACGCCGCGGCGCTGATCGTCGCGGCCCAGAGCGTTCTCGGGCGGATTTGTGGGCATGTGGCCCAAAAGATCGCCCGAGAACGATGCGTGCGCCGGGTCAGTGGCAGTGGGACGGTGGCGCGACGTCGAGGGCGGGGTTCTGGTCGAAGAAGCCGGCGGGGGAGAAGAGGAAGCCGCAGCGCTCGACGGGCATGACGGGCCAGTCCTCGGGGCGCGGGACGTGCGTGACACCGAACGTGTGCCAGAGCACCACGTCGGTGTCGACGAGCGAGCGGTCCGCCGCCGTCCAGCGTGGCAGGCCGTCGCCGCCGATGTGCTGGTTGGGGTAGTCGCCTGCCGCGCGGCGCTCGTCGGGAGCGTGGGGCGTGACCCACAGGTTGTGCGTGGCAAAGCGGGCCCGCTCGCGGATGCTGGAGCCCTCGCCGGCCAGCAACGTGGGCGACGAGCCGGGGATGAGCTTGTAGGCCACCGGCTCCCCGATCCCGTTGCGCACGTTCGGGTTCACGACCTTCCACGTGCGGCTGCGCGCCGGGTCGATGTCGCGCTGCGCGTCCAGCTCACGCTCGAACCGGGTGGTGTGGGCGGCGAAGGCGTTGCCCCAGGGGTTGTCGGCGCCGGCGGGCGCAGGCTCCACGTTCACCTCGTGCACCTCGTTGATCGGACCGTCGACGTCGACGTCGAGCCGAGCGCAGAAGAGGTGCTGGTGGACAGGGGCGGCCAGGCCCGGCGCGATCCCCGGCGCATGCGGATCGCGCGTACCAGGGGCGACGGCCTTGGTGGACATGATCCCGGTGAGCTTCACCTCGAGCTCCATCGAGCCGTCTTGGTAGAAGTACCAGTAGAAGCCGTACTCGTAGTTGCCGACCGTGGCGATCGACGACACAACGAGGCGGCGGGAGCGACGCACCTCCGTGCGTCCGCTGAGCAGGTCGACGTGCTTCCAGAGGATGCCGTGGTCCTCCTCGTGGATGCAGATCGCATTGGTGGTGGTGTTCGGGTTGCCCTGCTCGTCGGCGATCACGGCATCGAGGTAGTGGATCTCGCCAAGGCAGTCGCACCCGAGGGCGAGCGAGTTGGCCATGCGCCCGAGGCCCCACTCACCCACGTCGAAGGCGTTCTTCCAGCCGTGGCTCGGGCTCGGGTCGCCGTAGGGCACGACCATCTCGCAGATCGATGCCCGGTGCAGGATCGACCGCGTGCGCCCACCGTCCTCGTAGCCCACGGTGTGCAGGACGATGCCCTCGAGGGGGTCGAGCGTGACCCGCATCGACCACCGCTGCCAGCGCAGGAGGTTGCCCTCCACCGTGAAGCTGACGCTCTCGGGCTGGGTGATCTCCAGGGGTCGGAGGTCGTCGCGCAGCGGGCCGTTGTGCTCCGGGTAGTAGCTGCCTCGCAGCTCGGGGATCGGCACCCCACCGTGGTCGATCACCTCGAGCACCTCGCCGCGGGCCATGTCGACGATGGCCAGCAGACCCTCGATGGGTCGGGCGTAGCCGTTGTCGCCCGGCTCCTCGCGGAAGTAGAAGAGGCAGCGCACGATGCGTCGACCCTCCTCGACCGAGATGCCGAAGCTGCCGGTGGGCCACGGATCGATCTGGAGCTTGTCGAGATCGGTGATGCCTCGGGCGGCCAACGCCGCCTTGAAGCCCTCGTGCTCGTGCAGGGCGACGATGGCGTTGAACGACTCCTCGAAGCCCAGTGCGGGCCTCATGCCCTCGCGCTCCACCCAGGAGATGACCTCGTTCGACGTGAGAGAGACGACCGCCTCGACGAGCGAGCACTCGGGACCGGGCACGATGATCAGTCGAGCCCGTCGCTCGGCGGTGTCGAGCGCGTCCTTGGCCGGTTCGTCGACGGTGATGGTGGAGAAGCGCGCCGCGTCGGTGAGGCGGTCGGACGCCCGAACGGTGGCAACCGCCGAGGTGATCTCGTCAGCGGTGAGCGGCTCGAGTGCGTGCATCAGTGACCGCCGCCCTTGCGTTCGAAGCTGATGAGGCCGCGGCGCACCATGCGGCTGAGCCCTGGGAGGCTGTACATCGGTGCCACCGCGCCGAAGCGCCGCGGCACCGTGGCGTGGACGGTCTCGCGCTCGATCATCTTGGCCACCCCCACAGCGACGACCTCTGGTGGGTACTTGCGACCCTTGTAGCTCGATGGCGTCTCGTCGAACTCCCAGATGGGCGTGTCGATCGGACCGGGGCTGAGCACGCCGACGTGCACGCCCGTGCCGTGCAGGTCCACGGCGAGCCCATGGGACCACAGGCTGAGGGCGGCCTTCGATGCGCCGTAGGCCGACTCGTTCGGGTTGGGGATGTAGCCCGCCACGGAGGTGATGTTGAGCACCGAACCGCGCTTGCGCTCGACCATGCCGGGGAGCGCGGCCATCGTGGTCTGCACGGCAGACAGGAAGTTCACGCGCATGACGTGCTCGACGTCGACGGCGCTGGTGCCGAGGGCAGGGCGGTGCAGGCTGATGCCTGCGTTGTTGACCACGATGTCGACACGGCCGAGCCGCTCGACCGCGGCGCCGACGATGCGGTCACCCTCGCCCGCTAGGCCGAGGTCGCCGGTGATCGCGAAGCTGGCCGCGGTGTGCTCCTGGCATCGCTTGGCGGTGGCCTCGAGCTCCGCGTCGCGTCGAGCCGTGACGACGACGGTGGCACCGCGCTTCGCGAGCTCCACCGCGGTGGCGGCGCCGATGCCCGACGACGCGCCGGTGACCAGGGCCACGCTCCCGTCGATCTTCATCTGCCGTCTCCTTCGTGTTCTGTGCACACGCACCTCCGCATGCCGGTGCTCCCGGTGCACAGAAGCAGCCTTGGTGTCAGCGGGCCGGGTCGAGGGCGACCTTGATCGCCCCGGAGTGCTCTTGGTCGGCGATGGCGTAGAAGGCGTCCTGCCACTCGGTGAGCCCGAAGGTGTGGGTGAGCATCCCGGTGAGATCGATGCGGCCTGCGGTGACGAGGTCGACGTAGTGCTCGATGCCGTGCTTGCGCTCGCCCTCCACCTCCTCGATGCCGAAGGCGTTGGAGCCGACCCAGCTGATCTCCTTGAAGTAGAGCGGGCTCCACTCCCAGCGCCCTGGCGCGTGCACGCCGCTCTTCACGAGCGTGCCCCGCGCCTTGAGCACCCGCACCTCCACCTCGAAGGTCTCGGGCTTGGCGACCGTGTCGTAGGCGACGTCGATGCCGCCCGGATGGCACATCGGGATCCCGCCGAGGCCCTCCATCGTG
>JBKJSO010000316.1:0-14608 GCA_046595835.1 Acidimicrobiales bacterium
ACGGGACGGCTCCCGCGGCGACGCCGGTCGTCGATGGCGCGGTTGCGAGCGATGGCGAAGACCCACGGGCGCAGCTCGTCATCACCACCACGAAAGCGCGGCAACGACCTGGCCACCTGGAGGAACACCTCGCTGAGCACGTCCTCCGCTTCCGGCACGCCCTGGCCGCGCAGGTACCCGAGCACCGCAGGGGCTAGCGCCCGGTAGGCGCTCGCGGCGTCGACCGTCACCTTGCGATGGCCGACACCGTGGCCAGCACGATCGGGAGCAGCATCGCCACGGCCAGCACCACCGCGACGGCGCGCGCACGGCGCCGGGTGCGACGCTGCCGGGCGCTGCCTTCGTAGCGATCGCTCACGGACCGACGAGCTCCTTGGCCTCGATGGCCTTGAGGGCATCGAAGCGCTCCCGCAGCTCACTTCGGCGGCCGTTGTCCATGGCGAGGTTCACCAGCTCGTCGGGATCATGGGCCTGGTCATACCACTCGTGCTCGTGGTCCTCGAACGCGGCGTCGGGCCCGTAGAGCATCGCCGTAGGCACGCCGCTGAAGTCGTCGTTGGGGAGCCCACCGCCCACGCCGTAGTAGCGGGCGTACTTGTGACGGCCGTCGAAGATCCCGCGGATCGACCAGCGGGTGCCGCGGATGTTCGACGTGTGGGCGGTGGAGTGAGCGAACAGCACGTGATCGCGCACGGTGGCGGCGGTGTCGGTGAGCACCGGCCCGAGGTCGACGCCCTGGAAGCCCGGGTCGGGCTCCACCCCCGCCACACCGCAGATCGTGCGAGCCAGGTCGACGTGCGACGACAGCGAGTCGCTGCGCTGGCCGGCCACGCTCGAGCCGACGCCCGCCGGCTTCACGTAGCAGGGCACGCGCATGATCTCGTCGTACACGAACGGACCCTTCGAGCGCAGGCCATGCGATCCGCACATGTCGCCGTGGTCGGAGGTGAACACCACCACCGTGTCGTCCCACGCCCCGCTTCGCTCCAAGGCGGAGAGCACCGTGCCGAGCGACTCGTCGGCCAGCTGGTGGAGGCGCACGTAGTAGTCGAGCTGGCGGCGCCACTGCTCGCGATCGTCGGACGGGATGCAGCCGGCGATCCAGTGCTGCTGATCCCAACGCCACTGGCGATGGCACGCCGGCTTGGTGAGGAGGTCGTCGTCGAAGTTCCGGGGGAGATGATCGACCACGTCGTCGTAGGGCTCGCTGTAGGCGGGCACCGACTCGCCGTCCTTCCAGCGCGACAGCGACAAGAGCTCCTCGGTGGCAGCCAGCTCGTCGGGGTGCTCCGCCCGATAGCCGGGCTGGTCCATCGGGAACCACATGACGTCGTGGGGGTTCACCAGCGCCACCGTGAGGAACCACGGCTCCGCCTGAGCGCCGTTCGTGTCGAGCCAGCGCGCAGCCGAGTCGGCGATGAGCGGGTCGAAGTGCACGCCGGTGCCGGCCCAACCCATGAAGTGCTGGTCGTTGCCGTCCCAGTCCGCATAGCCGTAGGCATCCATCGGTGGGGTGGGTCCATAGGTGAGGTGCCACTTCCCGATGTACGAGGAGCGGTAGCCGCCGTCGCGCAGCACGGAACCCACCGTGGGGATGGCGGGGTCGAGGCTGTGGTGCCAGGGGAACACGGTGTTGTCGTAGACCTCGTGGCCGGGGAGGTAGCGCCCCGTCATCATCGTGGCGCGCGACGGCGAGCAGGGCGCCGAGTGCGTCCAGTGGTTGGCCAGCTCCACGCCCTCGGCCATGAGCCGCTCCCGCCATGGCAGTCGCACCGACGCCGGCAACCAGGAGCGCTCGCGCTCTTGGTCGGACACGACGAACAGGACGTTGGGACGACGGCCGGCCATCGAGAGATCATGCCACGCCTTGACCCAAACGATCGTTTGATGGAGAGTGACCCGATGCCGACGCCCACCTCCGCCGGGACCGCTCCCCCGCCCCCCTGCGAGATCGATTCGCTCGACCCTCGGTTCTACGACAACCCGTGGGATGCCTACCGCTGGCTGCGCCGCCACAGCCCCATCCACTGGGACGCCAAGAACGAGATGTGGGTGATCTCGCGCCACGCCGACGTGTCGCACATCTCACGCCACCAGGAGCTCTACTCGGCGGCCGACGGCGTGCGCCCTCGAGTCGCCGCGCCGATGTCGATCATCTCGATGGACGACCCGGAGCACACCCGGCAGCGTCGCCTCGTGAGCCGCGGGTTCACGCCCGCCAAGGTGCGGGCGCTGACCGATCACATCAGGGAGGTGTCGAACACGATCATCGACGAGGTGGCGGAGCGGGGCGAGCTCGACTTCGTCGAGGAGCTGGCCATCCACGTGCCGCTGATCGTCATCGCCGAGATGATGGGCCTCGACCCGGAGCAGCGGGGCCGCCTCTACGAGTGGTCCGACGCGATGATGGCAGGTGACGGCGCCGTCGACCCCGACGACCCTCGTCTCCACGCAGCTGCCGTGGCCTTCGGTGAGTACGCCGTGATGTGCCAGGCCCTCATCGATGAGCGGCGGGCCAACCCTGGCGCCAACGACGACATCATCAGCACGCTCACGGCGGCGTTCGACGAGGGGGCGCTCAGCCGCATCGACCGCGGCGGCGCCGCCGTCGACTCGGAGGACCTCCTTCACGGCGCCCTCACCGACGACGAGCTGTTCATGTTCCTCGTGCTGATCGTGGTGGCCGGGAACGAGACCACGCGCAACGCCCTCTCTGGTGGGCTCGTGGCCTTCTCGCAGTTCCCCGAGCAGAAGCAAAGGGTGCTCGACGACCCGTCGCTGTGGGATACCGCGGTGGACGAGATCATCCGGTTCGTCACCCCCGTGCTCACGTTCAGCCGCACCGTCACCCGCGACCACACCTACAGCGGCGTGGACTTCAAGGCCGGCGACAAGGTGTTCATGCTCTACCAGTCCGCCAACCGTGATGAGGACGTGTTCGAGGCACCCGACGAGCTCCGGGTTGACCGCAGCCCCAACCCCCACCTCGCGTTCGGCGTCGGCACGCACTACTGCATGGGCGCCAACCTGGCCCGGGCGGAGGTGCGCGTCGTGTTCGAGGAGCTGTTCCGCCGTCTGAGCGACATCCGCGTGCCCGCGGGCACCGCCCAGCAGCGAGGGGCGTCGTCGCTCGTGCTGTCCCTCGAGCGTCTCCCCGCGGTGTTCACTCCTGAGGCGCGGTGATGGTTGCGCCCTCGGCCCCCGCGTCCACCGAGCCGCGCACCCGCATCCTCGACGCGGCCCTGACGCTGATGAGCGAGCAGGGATCGGCGGGGGCATCGATGCGCCAGCTCGCGGCGGCCTGCGGGCTCAACGTGGCCACGATCTACCACTACTTCCCGTCGAAGGCCGACCTGCTCCACAGCGTGATCGCCGAGCGCCGCTATGGAGAGCGCCTAGCGGCGGAGGCGCCGGCCATCGACCCGCGCCTTGCTCCCCGGCCGCGCTTGGCGGCGCTCCTGGAGTGGCTCTGGGCCAACGCCCTCGACGAGGAGGCGGTGTGGCGGTTGGTCGTGGGCGAGTCGATCCGCGGGGAACGGGCTGCCGCGGCTAGCGCCGCCACCCTCGTCGATGCGCTCGCCGCCGCCCTGGAGACATGGCTGGTCGACGGCTTCCCCGAGCTGACCGGCCACCCAGGGGCTGTGGCTCGGGTGATCCGCGGCCAGGTGCTCGCCCTCGTGGTCGAGCATCTGGCCCTCGGTGTCGTCACGCCCGCGGTGGCGCGCCGGCGGGCCGAGGAGCTGGCCGCCATCGTGTTCCCACAACCACACCGAGCACCGCTCACCGATGACGACGCCAGCGGGATGGACCGCGGCAGCGATGACAGCGACGCCGTCACCGTCAACCCCGGCGCCACTAGCGACCTCACCCACACCTTCGCCGCCGACCCCGACCACTTCGCCAACTGACAGTAGAGCCGGTCCGCACCACCCGTGAACGGCGCCCCGAGGGGATTGTCCCCCCGGTCACGGGCTTGCGCCGTGGGTAACCATCGCGGGGTAGTCCCTCGTCACCGCTCCTCCCCACCCACGGCCGTTCCGTGGTGCCCCGGCCCCTCGCTGCCGGTTCGGTTGCTTCTCCGGGCGGTGACGGCGTTGCGCGTGGTGGTGATGGCGGAGAGCCAGATGGCGCCGAGGGCCCAACCACCGATGACATCGGTGGTCCAGTGGACTCCGAGGTAGACGCGGCTGACGCCGACGATGAGGGCGATGGTGGCGGCGCCGGCTCCGAGGGCCACCTTCGCGGTGGTGGCGGAGGCGGTGGGCATGAGGGTGAGCGCGATGGCTCCCCACACTGCGGCGGCTTGGGTGGCGTGTCCGGAGGGGAAGGCGTACCCGCTGGCGGTGGCGACGAGCTGCCCGACGGCGGGTCGTGGGCGGGCGACGAGGACCTTGACGGTGTCGTAGAGGGCGATAGCCCCGAGCTGTGTGATCACGAGCAGGGCGAGAGGTTCCCAGGTGTGGCGGTGGTTGCGGATGCCGAGGCCGATCAGGGCGATCGTGGGTAGGAGGACGGCGGTGCTGCCGAGGGTGGTGATGGCTCGCATGGTCGTGGTGAGCCAGGCGGTTCGGTGGTCGACCATGTAGTTGGTGATGGGCCGGTCGAAGCGGGCCAGGTCGTCCCGCGCTATGACGTCTTGGAGGACGCTGCCGAAGAGCCAGCCGCCGGCGGCGAGGAGCGCGAGCTGGACGGTGAGCGACAGGCCGAGGGCGCCGGTCGGGGTGAGTCGTCTGCCGAGGAAGTCGAGTTGGGCGCGGTAGCGGGATCGGATGGCGGACACGCGGGGCCGGTTCAGCTGGGTGTCGGCGTGGCGACGGAGGTGTTCGTTGTTGGCGCTGATCCAGTGGGCGGTGAACACGATGCCGGCCACGGCCGCGGCGACGGTGAGGAGTAGGAGCCCGGCGCGTCCGGCATAGTGCTCGATGCGTTGGTAGGAGCTGCCGGCGATGTAGCCGAGGAGGACGATGCCTGGTGCCCAGATGAGGGCGCCGGCGGCGTTCCAGGCGAGGAATCGCCGGTAGGGCATGCGGGCGGCGCCGGCCAAGGCGGGGACGAGGGCGCGGAGGATGCCGATGAAGCGGCCGAGGAAGATGGCGCGACCGCCCGTGGCCTCGAGGTAGGCCTCGGCACGGTCCCATCGTTCGGGGCCGATGCGCCGGCCGGCGATGCCGGTGCGCAACCGGCCGCCGAGATGTCGGCCGATCTCGTAGCCGACAGAGTCACCGGCGATCGCGGCAACGCCCGCCACGATCATCATCACGTCGAGGCGGGCGTGACCTTGGTGGGCGATGTAGCCGCCGATGAGCAGCGCGAGCTCGCCGGGGATGAACAGCCCGACGAACGCAGACGCTTCCAAGGCCGCCAGCGCGCCGATGACGATGTAGGCCCACGGGCTCGCCAGCCCCGTCAGGGTGTCGACCAGCCGGCCCAACAGCTCAGCGAGAGCTTGTTAGGAGGGGCCGCAGGCGGCTCCGCCGCACCGCGGCGGTCGACGCGGTGGCCGGCCGTCGGACAAGGAACCACCCGCTCAACACGACCGCGGCACCCGAGGCGGCCCCGGCGAGGACGTCGCGGGGGGTGCGGCGCGGCCGATGAGCCGTTCGAGGAGGCGGGGCTCACCAGGCCAGGCCTCGAAGAGGGCTTCTGGTGGCACGCGCCGCGCCGCGAATCGCAGTGCGAGAGCGACGACGACCACGTCGTCGAGAGGGCCTATGACGGGCAGGAACTCGGGGATCAGATCGATCGGGGAAAGGACCCAGAGCCCGGCGATGCCGACGGCGATCTTGGCGCTGCGTGGGACGCGGGGGTCCTTGCGGAGGCGCCGGATCAGAGTCACGCAGGCGGGCAGGAAGCCGGCCAGGTCTTTGAGCACCCCGGGCGGGAGCCGGCGAGCTAGGAGCACCAGCACCACCCAGGAGGCCAGGAGCGCTCCGACACCGATCACCAGCAGGCGAACCAACGAATCCCTCCCAGGGGATGTAACGATTGCTACAGCACAACCGTAACGTACGCTGAGCTCCAATGGAGTGGATCGTGCTCGTCCTGCGGCTACCGACCGAGCCGTCCCGAGATCGGGTCGCCGTGTGGCGGGAGCTCCGCAAGGGCGGCGCGATCCAGCTGGGCCACGGCAGCTGGGCGGTCCCGGCGAAGCCTGTCTTCCAGGCCTGCGTGGAACGCGTCGTCGAGCTCGTCGACCGCGGCCTCGGCGAGGTCCTTGTGCTCAACGCCGAAGGTGCCCGAGACCTGAGCGCCACCCGGCTCGAGGCGCTGTTCGGCGAGGCGAGGGAAGCCGAGTGGACCGAGTTCCTCTCCGATTGCGACAAGTACCTGGCCGAGCTCGAGCGCGAGATCGCCAAGCAGAAGTTCACCCTGGCCGAGCTCGACGAGGAGGAGCAGAGCCTCGACCGGCTCCGGCGGTGGCACCGGGAGCTGACCATGCGCGACGTGTTCGGCGTCCCGTCAGGCGCTGTCGCGGCCGAGCGCCTGACCGCCAGCGAGGCTGGCCTCGCCGACTACGCGGAACGCGTGTACCAGGCGCTCAGCGGTGAATGAGCATCGGCATCTGCTCCGATCGCTACTTCGCGCCGCGCTCCTCGTCGGGTGCCTGATCGTCGCCCCCGCCCTCATCATCGAGGGCGATCTGCTCGTCCTGCCAGCGGTCGGGCTGGTCCTTCTCGCGTGGCTGGTGATCGCCCTCGTTGCGCTGATCCCTTGGCTGCTCACCATCGGCGTCCCCCCGATCGTCGCAACCGCCGGAACTGCGGGACGCGCGCCTGGGATGCCATAGGTAACGACCCGATTGGCCGCAGGCTGCACACGTGGGTGGCGCCAGCGACACCCATCATCCACCGTGCCGCTCCGCCGAGGTCGCGACGCGGCCGCGCGGCCTCTGTCGACGACCACTCGCCCGCACATCACCCTGGCGGCAGGGCTACCTTGCCGGCATGACCGCCCTGGAGCTCCCCACCGCCATCCTCCGCGCCGAATCCGAGCTGCCCTTCGTGGATCTCGGCGACGGATCCACGATGCAGCTCCTGCAGGTGGACATCGACCAAGGCCTGTGGGTGGTGCGCACCCGCTTCACCCCGGGCATGACGATCGACACCCACAAGCACACCGGCTCGGTGCTGGCCTTCACGCTGTCAGGCTCCTGGAAGTACCTCGAGTACCCCGACGACGTGAACCGGGCCGGCAGCTACCTGTTCGAGCCGGCTGGATCGGTGCACACGCTGCACGTTCCGGCCGACAACGACGAGATCACCGACGTCTTCTTCGCCATCCACGGCGCCAACCTCAACGTCGACGCAGCCGGCAACGTCACGACCGTGATCGACGCCGGGGGCATCCGGGACTTCTACTTCGCCATGTGCGAGGCCGACGGCCACGGCCGTCCACCCGTCATCGGCACCTGACGCTGCGCCGGCGCCAGATCAGGGTGGCGGGTCGCCCACCACGCCCTTGACGAACCAGCTCATCGAATCGAGATCCCGGCTGCTGGGCGCGACCCCCTCAGGCACTCGCACCCTGCCGTCGCGGTCGACCACGGGACCTTGGAACGGCGAGCCGCCGGCCGCCAGCGCCGCTTGGGCGGCGCTGATCCGCGCCCGCGTGGCGGCCGACACCGAGGGGCCCGGCTCGGTGAGGAGGAACGGGTTGTCGCCACCGGCGAGGCTGCCCCGGAAGTCGCCGTTGTAGGCGCTGCCCGCGAACCTGTCCGCGAGGATCGTCCGCAGGATGTCCGTGTACAAGCCGTCCCACTGCCACACGGCGCCGATGAGCCAGCCGTTGGGAGCCACCTCGGACCCGTCGGCGTGGTACCCCACCGAGTAGAGGCCCGCCTGCTCGGCGGCCATCAGGATGGTGCGCGTGCAGTCCTGGTGCTGAGCGATCACGTCGACGCCCGCGGCGATGAGCTTGGCCGCGGCCGCGGCCTGGGCGGAGGGCCGACACCAGCTCCGTGTGAACACGACCTGCGTGGTCACTGCAGGGTTGACGGACTGCGCGCCGAGGGTGAAGGCGTTGACGTTCGTGAACGTGGCCGGGATCGGGAAGGCGGCGACGAAGCCGAGCTGGTTCGTGCGCGTGGCGGCCCCTGCCGCCACGCCAGCCACGTAGAGCGCCTCGCTGTGCGTGCCGAAGTAGGTGCCGAAGCTGTCGAGGTGGGGCTCGGGCTCCACCCCGCCCTGGTGCAGCACGGTGACCTCTGGGTGCTGGCGAGCCACCTGGTACGCGGCCTCGAGATGGCCGAACGAGGTGGCGAACACGATGGACGCGCCCTGGTCGATGAGGTGCTCCATGGCGGTTGCCGCGCTGTGGTCCTCAGGCACATCCTCGACGCGCAGCACGCGCACCTCCGGCACGGCCCGGGCCAGCGCCTCGCTGCCCTCCCACGCAGCCTGGTTGTAGCCGAGGTCGTCGTGCTCACCCACGAAGATGAACCCGACCGTCAGCGCCTGCGGGGCGGTCGCCTCCGTTCCGCCGCACGCGGCGACGACCAGCGCGACCGCCAGCATCCTGGCCACCAACCCACCCCGCGTCATCGGTCCAACCCTACGATGGTCGGGTGACCCTCGGAGCACGTCGGCAGGCCTGGCTCCTCACGGCGGGAGTGCTGGTGGTGGGCCTGGCGTCCACCATGGGCGCTGCGGCGGCCTTGAACCAGAGCGTGATCCACGATCGATCCGCTCGGTTCGATGCGTCCGCCGAGCGAGCCCGCAGCGCCGTCTCCGGACGACTCCAGCTGCACCTCGAAGAGCTCGCCCAGCTGCGCAACTGGATCCTCGTGCAGCCCGTCGTCACGCGCGAGCAGTTCCATGCCATCACCGCCCTCGGGTTCGACCAGGGCCTCTACCCCGGCGTGCAAGCCGTCTCCTTCGCTCCACGGGTACCTCGCAGGGACCTTGCTCGGTTCGAAGCATCGACCCAGGCCGAGACCGCCGCGCTGGGCACCTACCCACCGTTCGCAGTGCACCCCAGCACCACCGGCGTCGACGCGTACATCGTGAGCTACCTCGAGCCGATGACGGGGAACGAGCCGGCATTCGGGTTCGACCTGTCCTCCGACCCACCTCGGCTCGAGGCCATCGAGGCGGCCCGCGATCGTGGTGCCACCGTAGGCTCGGCGCCGATCCGACTCGTGCAGGAGCCGGGCCATCAGGCTGGCTTCCTCCTGCTGGCCCCGCTCTACGACACCCACGATGTGCCGACGACGGCACCCGCCCGGCGCCGGCACTTCGCCGGCACCGTCGACGTCGCCTTTCGAGTGGGCGACATGTTCGCCGGCGCCCTCGGCGCCCACCCTGAGGTCGATGCGGAGATGTACGACCTCGGACCCACCATCGATGAGCCGGCCGCTCGCTTCGACCGATCAACCCGGTTGCTCGACACCAACCCGCGGGTGGTGGTCGACGCCAACGGTCAGGTCCGGGGGATGCACCGTGACATCGACCTGAACATCGGTGATCGCCGGTGGCGAATGGTGCTGACCCCGGCATCCGGCTTCGCCGACACGCCGCGCGGCTTGATGTGGCTCGTTGCATGCTTCGGCGCCATCGTCACCGCGCTCCTCGCGAGCGTGGTGCACGTCACGTCGCGAGCGCGCGGCCGGGCCGAGCGCTTGGCGATGGCCATGACCGCCGAGGTTCGCACCGCGGAGGCACGGACCAGCTCGATCATCCAGGGAGCTCCCGACGCCATGCTCGTGATGGACGGCCGCGGGCGGATCGCGAGCGTCAACCTCGCCACCGAGTCGGTGTTCGGGTACACCGCCCATGAGCTCAAAGGGCAGCCGATCGAGCTCCTCTTGCCCGACGACCTGGCGGAGGCGCATCGCTTGCACCGCGCGACGTACCTGCAGGCTCCCCGCCGCCGGGAGATGGGCGCCGAGCTGGAGCTGCTGGGCCGGAGGCGGGACGGCACGACGTTCGCGCTCGAGGTGAGCCTCAGCCCGCTCGTGGGGCACGACGGCGCCGTCGAGGTGATCGCGGCGGTCCGCGACGTCTCTGAGCGCCGCGGCGCGCAGGCAGCCCTACAGGACGCGTACGACCACGAGCGGGAGACCGCCGATCAGCTTCGCCAAGCCAACGAGCTGAAGGCGACGTTTCTGAACACGATCAGCCACGAGCTGCGCACGCCGCTCACCGCGATCGCGGGGTTCACCGATCTCCTCTTGACGGTGGACCTGCCCCCACAGCTGCGCGAGGACTACCTGCGGCGCGTTCGTCGCAATGCCCACAGCCTCAGCACCCTGATCCTCGAGGTGCTGGCGTTCGCGAGCATGGACAGCCAGGAGATGCGCCTGGAGCCCGTGGATCTCGATGTCGGGGACGAGTCCCGGCTCGTCGTCGACCAGCTGGCACCGGTGCTCGGAGACCACATCGTGGTGATCGACTCGCCCGAGCCCGTCATCGCCCTTGCCGATCGCGGTGCCTTCACCCGCATACTCACCAACCTCCTCACCAACGCCGCCCGCTACGCCCCCGCCGGCACGACCGTCACGATCTCGATCGAGCAGCGCGAGGGTCGTGCGCTGTTCGCGGTGAGCGACGAGGGCCCGGGCATCCCCGCCGACGAGCAGTCACGGGTATTCGATCGGTTCTTCCGAGGAGCCACGGCGCTCGCCTCACGGGTGCCCGGCACCGGGGTGGGTCTCGCCGTCGTGAGCGAGCTCACCCATCGCTCAGGTGGTGCCGTTCGGGTCACATCGGGCGAGGACGGAGGCGCTCGGTTCGAGGTCGAGCTGCCTGCGGGATCGACCGGCTGAGCGGTCAAGAACACGAACGGCGGCCGGTACACTCCTGCCCCATGGCGAAGCGGGTGGTGATCGCGGACGACGACGACGACATGCTCGAGCTCCTGCGCATGGTGCTGCTCAGCGCATCCTTTGAGATCGCAGGGGCAGCCATCGATGGCGATGAGGCGCTGGCCATGTGGCGGACGGAGCGGGACGAAGGCGTGTGCGCCGTGATCCTCGACCAGCGCATGCCGGGCCTCTATGGCATCGAGGTCGCCGCCGCCATCCGCGCCCAGGACCCGAACCAGACGATCCTGCTCCTCAGCGCGTACATCGATGAAGCCACCGAGGAGCGAGCCCGCAAGGTCGGAATCGAAGCATGTGTCCCGAAGCAGGACGTGCTCCTCATCCCGGGGCATCCCGTGCTCATGCGGGCGTGCCTCGAGCCTGCCTGAGCCGACGGCGACCGATCGGCGCAGGCTCAGCGAGCGCGCTTCGTCTCCAGCATGCGCAGGTCGGCCTGCGCGAGCGCGTCCGTCGCGGAGGCCGCTCGCTTGAGCGACTGGTGGCCGATGGTGACGCCAAGGGCGACGCCACCCGGCCAGCTCCGGCGGGCCATCTCCTCGTTGATCCGATTCTGCAAGCCGACCGCAGCGACCTCGCCGCCGCAGCGCACCTGGAGCACCGCGAACTCGTCACCGCCGATGCGGGCCACGAGATCGGTCTCCCGGGCGAGGCTGCGCAGGATCACCGCGAACTCGCGCAGCGCGTCGTCACCTGCCGCGTGCCCGTGGTCGTCGTTGAGCTGCTTGAACCCGTCGAGGTCAGCGACGAGGAGGACAGAATCGACGCCGTCGTTGTCCGTGAGCGACCACTCACGCTCGAGCACCGCGTCGAAGACGCGCCGGTTGAACAGCCCCGTCAGGTTGTCGAACGTGGCGTACTGCTCGAGGGCCTCCTGGGCCGCACGCAACCGGCTGATGTCGTGCCCGGAGACGACGATCCCCTCCACCGTGGGGTCGTCGAGCAATGACACGAAGCTCAGCTCGAAGGGAACGCGTCGGCCATCGGCGTGCAGGAGCTGCACCTCCACGGTGGTCGGTTCGGCAGCCGTGCTCCCGAAGGAGTCGTGGAGGGCGACGGCGAGGTTGTCACCGTCGTCGGGATCTACGATCGCGCTGAGCGGCTGACCGCAGACGGTCTCCGGGTCCTGACCGAGCTGGCGTGTGATGGCCCCCGAGATCGACTGGACCGTGCCGTTGCCGGCGAGGAGCATCGTCACGCTGGGGGCGTTCTGGACGATCGATCGGAAGCGTGCCGTCTGATCCCCGGCCACCTCCCAGCGACGGCGCTGGGTCACGTCGCGCATCGTCAGCAGCAGGCGACCACCGCCCAGTGGTGCCCCTACGAGCTCCGTCAGCACCCACCCGGACGCGGTGGCGATGCGCATCTCGATCGGGGTGCCGACCTCCTTGTCCTGCACGCTCGTCAGCGACACCACCGCCAAGCCGACGTCGTCGGGATGGAGGAGCTCCAACCCGCTCGTGCCCACCCACTCCGTCAACGGTCGACCCATGAGTCGGACCGCCGCCTGGTTGGCCCAGCGAACGACGACGCCGTCGTCGACCACCACAACCGCGTCGGGCAAGAGATCGGCGAGCACCGCCAGGTCGTGATCGTCCATCGGGGTGGTCGCTGCTCCGCTTCGCATGCATCCTCCGGATCGCCACAGGGGGTCGGCGGCGATCGCCTACCTCGTCATCGGTAGGGAGCGATCCCGAGTTGAGCGCAAATGCCGCGAACAGTGGTCAATCGACCTGAGACTCGGTGAGAGCCCCACGGGATCAGGCGACGCGCACGTGGGCCGTCGCCTCCACGCGCAGGATCCGAAGGATGTCGGCCGTGCGGAAGCTGGCGACGCGCGTGGCCCACACGTCGATCGTCTCGCGACCGTTGCCGCAGCGGTAGAAGGTGGTGAACGAGCCGTCGGGGGCGTAGGCGTCGGCACCGTCGACCGTCACAGGACCGTCGCTCAGGAGCACGTCGTAGTGGAGGTGAGCGGCCATGCGGGCACGGTACGGCCCCTCGCCTGTGTGGAGGAAGAGGGACAACCCTGTGGATCCCCGAGGGACGACCGGGGCTGCCCTGTGGATGGCGATCGGATGCATGCGGTCACCTTCGATCCCAGGGTTAGGTTTGCGCATGGACCGCCGCGAGCTCCTCCGTGGTGGCGCCGTGGCCGGCGTCGCCAGCGTGGTGGCCGGTTCGCTTGGCGGCGTCAGCGCGGCGGCGCTCGAGCGAGCGCATTCCACTCGGATCCTCGAAGGACATGACTACGCGGGCAGCGGGCGCGGGTCGCTGCGAGTGGTGTGGTCGGTAGCGACCACCGCGCGTGCCGTGGCCGTGACCTTTGACGACGGTCCCCATGCACGGCTGACCCCTCGGGTGCTCGACATGTTGGCTGAGCACCAGGTCCGGGCGACGTTCTTCCTCATCGGCTCAGCCGCGGAGCGCCACCCGGAGCTCGTGCGACGAGCCGTCGACGAAGGGCACGAGATCGGCAACCACACCTGGTCGCATCCCCACATGGCTACCCTCGAACCAGCTGACCAGCGCGAAGAGGTCATCAAGGGCGCCGAGGCCCTGACGCGCCTCATCGGCCACCGGCCCCGATGGTTTCGCTCACCTCGGGGGATGCTCACGGGAGAAATCCTTCGCGCTGCCGCGGACCTCAGCCACGATGTCGCCATGTGGTCCGCACGCACGCCGGTGCGAGTCCTCGACCGATCGACATATCAGGTCACTGAACACCTGCTCAACGCCCTTCACCCCGGCGCGATCTACGACTTGCACGACGGCACGAGCGGACGCGAGGGCGACAGAGGCCTAGAGCGTCGGCGCGACAGCGAGCTCCCCGCCTACCCGCCCTTCCTGGCCAGCGCGCTCGGCCACGGTTACCGCTTCCTCACCGTCTCCGAGCTCGTCGACACGTCTCCCCCGCCGTGAGGGTCGGAACATCGATCCCGAATCGGGTTGGGGCCTAGCCCCTGAAGCCCTCGCCGCTGAAGGCGATGTGCTGGCTCGCGGTGTGGAGGTCGCAGAAACAGCGCTCAAAGGGGGGGACCCGAGTAGACGGCACCAGCGCCAGCGAAGCCGAACGCGATGTCGACCGCGGTGATGGCGGCATGCGTCGCGTTCTGTGTCGCGAGCCCGGTACAGCCGAGCTGCTCAGCGGTCGGCACCGCACCAAGGCACACTGCGTCCCAGCCCGGAGGCCATGCACCTCGATGTCGTGGCTTCCCGTGCCCCGCAGGCCCATGGATTGCCAGGTGTCGATGACCTCGGCTCGCTCGCGTGGGAAGTAGGCGAACCGGGCGTCGGGACGCCCGTCCGGTCGGAGGCGGAGGCGCTCGGCATAGCGATCGCGGTGATCCGCTGACGGGGTCCTGGCCCGCGTCCTGGACCGCGCATGCGCGTAGGCCCCTACCTGCATGTTTGGAGCGGACGACGGGATTCGAACCCGCGACCCCAACCTTGGCAAGGTTGTGCTCTACCAGCTGAGCCACGTCCGCGTGAGCCAGCGACGATAGCAGGAGCTCTGGGAGCGACCCAACCGGTCGCGCGGGGGAGATCGCGGCTGCGGTGTCGAACCCTGGGTAGTACTTCGTGACCGATGCCACACGAGTCAGACACTTGTGTACGTTCGCGGGTCTTGAGGAGTTACCAGGCAAATCGCCCGACACGACACGAGACGCCGCACCCGGAGGGCACCATGCTCAACACCCGATCCACCTACCGTCGCACGAAGCGAGCAGCGCTCGCCGTCGCCGCCACCGCCCTGGCGGTCACGTTGGCCACCGAACCCGGGGTTGCCGC